>NZ_JBBMRJ010000051.1:0-18369 GCF_037993085.1 Pseudomonas sp. YNh
AGTTGGACGGAGGGCTATTTCAGCACAGGTCAGATGGCCTGTGCTGACTTGATCGGAGAATCCTTAGACGTCGATGGTGGGGGTAGAGGATGGTGATGGGTAAATCCGGCGGTCGATGCTGGGGCAGTACTTCGATCAAGCTCCCGTGTTCCAGTTGACGGGCGACATGGTAATAAGGGACTTGGACGAGGCCGAAGTTAGCCTCGCAGGCAGCCACATAAGATTCTCCATTGTTGACCGCCAGGCTGGCTGGCAGGGTGCGAAGCAACACCTGGCCGTGGACGCAGAACTCCAAAGGTTGCAGCTTGCCGGTGGTGGCCGATAGGTAGTCCACGCAACGCTGCCCTTCGAGTTGTTCGAGCTTGGAGGGAAGGCAATAACGGGCCACATAGTCGGTACTACCGCAGGTGACCTGGCGCAACGGGGGCAAAGGGTGCGCGACCAAGGTTGAGTCCGACAGTTCGCCGACTCTGACCACACAATCGACGCCTTCTTGTACCAGATCAATCATTCGGTCACCGATACCGATCTCCAGCATGATCTCGTGGTAGATTTGGTAAAAGGTGGGCAGTGCCGGGATGACCACCAGACGGCCGAAAGAGGCCGGCCAATTCAGGGCTAATGTAATTGCAGGTCTCATTTCCAGCGGATGGCAGGCTCAGGAAAGTATCGCTTGCCGACTCGAGGGCCAGTTTGCCGGCTTTGGTCGGCACAAAGTCCATTGTCGGCATTTCATCGTTGGTGCCGAGCTTTAGGAGTCTGCCATTGAACGTCACCGTTTTGTCGGTCAGCGTTGGTTGCTTGCAAGGTGTAGCGGCGTGCGGCGGCGGGCACGGTCAGTGATGTCGCTTGATACCGGGCAGTGTTGAGCACCAGCAGGGCGAGGCCGCTCGGTTGCTCACGTAGATGTTGCTAAGAGATCGTAGAGAAAGCGAGCACTAAGCTGTAACGTTTGGATAGGGGGTGAGCATCACTCCACCGGAAACTTGGTCATACGTCCGCGTGGTCGTCGAGTGCATGAAGCTTGATGGGATTATCTCCAAAGTCGTGAGAGTAGATGGAATGTACGGGAGGGCATCTCGATACTTGGTGCTGTTGATCGCAGTCATCTCGCCGTTTGAGGGAGTGATCATGAACGATTTCAGGTAGCATCTCTATTACAAGTCCCCGGCATGGTCGTCGATGAACTTGCTGAGACTTAACCGCATGCGCAATTCGGTCATGGCGTAGGAGCAGTACTGGCATGTCCTTTCAATTTCTAAAGTTGATATCTTCGGCGAGCAGTGACGCCATGGTACAGCCCGACATTCTCATGTGCGAGCCAGTTAGAGGGCGTCAGATGCAGAGCCTGGCGGGTGTCGAGCCATGAGCTTGACTCTGGGTGAGGTCCTGAACCTGCCCGGCTTGGAAGACATGAGGGTCCGTGCAGGCGAGCTTTACTTGCAACGGCGAGTATGCTGGTCCTACGTGGCGGGAAATGAGGGTATCACCGCGTGTAAAATGGGCGGCGAACTAGTATTTATTTCGGAAATCAATTACCTATGTGACGAACGCAAGCTACTCACTTTGGTCGAGACTGGTGCTGTGTTGGGTATTGCCGGGATGGTGGTTCTTACTGGAGGCCCGTTTCCCCAGTGCATCCCGTCTGCAGTGATCGCTCGTGCTGAACAGTTGGGCTTGTCGCTGATCGAGCAGCCCTCTCCGCTGAAGTTGGTGTTTGTGACCCACCTGATCGATACGGCCCTGATGCATATGACTCAAGTGCGGCGCTCACGTAACCACATTCTCGGCCAGTTGCTGACCGGAGATTACCCGAGTCTGGCCATTGCCCGACAGCGGGCTGCGCATCTGCAACTGATGCTTGATATTCCACGGCGACTGGTCGTGCTGCGCTTGTCAGGTATAGAGACGCTGTTTGAGCGCCAAGGCTTGGCCCAAGGCGAGCAGCTGTGGCAAGCCACTCGCCAGTCCATGGAAGACCAACTTGAAGCCTGGGGTCGCAGCCGCCCGGGAACGATGACGGTAGAGATGCCGGGCGACCTCTTCGTGCTACTGCTGGCGGATGCCGATGACCTAACGGCAGCCTTGACCACGTTGCGTCGGCAACTGATCGGAGTGGCAGGGGAGTTGGATATGTACATGGGCCTGTCGAGCGTTGCTGAAGATTGTGGTCATTACCGCCGAGTGCTCAACGAAGCGCGCCAGGCGCTGAATGTGGCGCAGAAACTGCGCCCGGAGAGCGGTTACTGCGATTTCAACGAGTTGGGCGTGTTGGGTTTGCTGCAGGGGGTAGTCGACCGCACGCTCATCGACGACTTCGTCGAAAAGACACTCGGCCCGTTGTTCGTGGCCGGCCGTAAACACCCTAAAGTACTCGTGCATACCCTCGACGCTTTGCTCAAGGAAAATGGCAACGGGCTCAAGGCTGCCCAGCGCCTGGGACTTCACCGTAACACCATCAATCAACGTATCCAGCGCATCGAGCAACTGAGTGGAAAATCCCTGGACGATCCACTTTTTCGTATGAATGCTTCGATCGCTATTATGGTATGGCACATGTCTGTCGCCCGAGGTAAGGAATAATGACATGAACATCATCAATGCGCGCCTGCGTAGCAAGCGTAGTCCGCTTCGTCCTGAATGGCATGACATCTAGCCAGAACCAAGTGATGGTCCAAAACTGTGCGGAATGACCGAGATTCCCCTGCAGAATTGTGGTGGCGCCCTCGTGGAGCGCACATTCACTTGGATGCCCTCACATTGCGGGCCAGCTGAGGGGAGCATGGCGAGGAAATCCTGGGCCGCGCCACGAAAACTAACGACAGGGTTGTTCAGTGAAGTGAAGAGACTACCTTTTTCCGCTCGCCGATTGGTGAGACACCAAAGAAACGACTGTAGCACTTTGAGAAGTGTGCTGGCGAAATGAAACCACAGGCGAGGGCGATATCACGCACTTGGGATTCACTTTGTAGCAATAGTTGCCTAGCCCGTGTCAGGCGTAGTTCCAAGTAATACTGACTCGGTGTGTTTTGAAGATGCTTGTGGAACAAACGCTCCATTTGCCGAACCGAGATCTCATTTAGTTCTGCAAGCTCTTCCAAGGTCATCGGGTCTTCAAGGTTGGCTTCCATGATTGTAACAATCTGACTGAGTTTGGGCTGAGAAGTGCCGAGCTTTTGCCGCAAAGGCACGCGCTGGCGCTCTTGCGAACCACGTACTCGATCACATAACAGCAGTTCAGCCGCATGACTGGCAATGTCCCGTCCGCCAGGTTCTCGGGCAATCAGTTGTAGGATCATGTCCATGGAGGCCACGCCGCCGGAGCTCGTGAAACGGTCACGGTCAAGCTCGAACAGTTGGTTGGAAATGATAATGCCGGGAAATCGCTCTTTTAGCGCCTCGATATCTTCCCAGTGGATGGTGCACCGATAACCCGTGAGCAGATTGGCGCGCGCTAGCAAATGGCTGCCTGTGCAAATTCCGCCCAATGGTACCTGGTCATGTGCCAACTTGCGAAGCCAGTTGAGGATGGGGCGGGTATTGTGGTCGGAGACTATCGGGTTTGGGCCCACCACGAACAGCATGTCCAGCTTTGGGGCATCCTTGATACTGAAATCGGGCAGGATTCGCATGCCGTTGCTGGCACTCACTGGCTCCATGTCGGCTGCAATGATCAGGGTCTGGAACATGGTTTTGCGTGCTGCCAGGTTGGCCATGCGCAAGGTTTCCACCGCCGAGGCGAAGCCAATGGTGGTGAAATTGGGAATGACCAGGAAACCGACGACCTTCAGCGGCGGGGCATCATTGACAGGGTATGCCGGTGCCGACGGCGAGGATTTCAACGTACCCATCAATATGACTCCTTGAATGCAAAAATGACGTGCTCTGCGTCTGTTTGTCGTAAATCGGCAATTCATTATGTTTAGGTTGATGCATTTATCCGAGTGATAGTACACGCAGTGCCTTAGCATTGGGAGGTGCCCCGGCGAAAAGCAAAAAACCCTGCGAAAGTAACGCCTTCGCAGGGTGGGTAATGAGTTGGCCTGGTCAGGCAGGCTTGCTCGCCACCGTGGCCGAAGTGCTCCTTCTAGACGAGAAAATGGCGCTCATGCAGACGATGGACAACGCCAGCGCACCGGTTGCCACCACTTCCATTCGATGCCCTGGCATCATCAGCATCATCGTCAAGATACTGATGATGGAGAAGATGACCAGGTAGCTGAGCCAGGGGAACAGCCACATCTTGAAGTCCAGCGCAGTACCTTGGCTATCCATCCGTTTACGCAGAACCAATTGCGAAACAGCGATTGCCAGATAGACCAGAAGCGCTACCGCCCCCGAACTTGCCAGCAGGAAGGAAAACACCTCGTCGGGAGCAAAGTAATTGAGTGCTGTGGTCAAGAAGCCCACTGCGGTACTGGCCAGCACTGCAATCACTGGCACGCCCGCCGCTGAGGTGCGCTGCAGAACGCGAGGGCCGTCGCCGCGCTTGCTCAGCGAATAGACCATGCGCGATGCGGTGTAGATGGCCGAGTTGAGGCAACTGGCAACGGCAATCAGCACGACGATATCGACGATCATCTTGGCGTGCGGGATGTTCATCAGCTCAAGGGCCCGTTGATAGGAGCCGACCTGCACCAGCATGGGGTCGTTCCAGGGCACGATGGAGATGATCAGGAACACCGAGACGATGTAGAAGATCCCCATTCGCCACACCACGGAATTGGTGGCACGGGTGATTTGCTTGGAGGGGTTTTTCGACTCGGCGGCGGCAATGGTGACAATTTCGGTTCCCATGAAACTGAACACGGTGGTGAGCATGGCACCGATGACAGCGGTCATGCCGTTGGGCATGAAACCACCAAACTCATGACTCAGGTTGACCACACCGCTAACTGAAATATCGGGCAGCGCGCCTGTCAGTGCCAATGCACCCAGAGCAATGAACCCTAGCACCGCGATAACCTTGAGCATCGCAAACCAAAACTCGAATTCACCGTAGCGCGCCACACTGAACAGGTTGGTTACGGTCAGCAAACCGGTCACCACCAGTGCGAATTCCCAGGTTTCTATCGCAGGGAACCAGGCATGCAGAATGGCCGCTGCTGCAATGGCTTCGATTGGAATGACCAGCACCCAGAACCACCAGTACAGCCAGCCAATGGTAAAGCCTGCTGTACGTCCCATTGCGCGCTCGGCGTAGGTGGAGAATGACCCGGTATCTGGCGAGGCCACCGCCATTTCTCCGAGCATGCGCATGACCAGAACGACCAGTGTGCCAGACATGATGTACGCGAGAATTGCCGCAGGACCGGCTGCAGCAATGGCATGCCCCGAGCCGATGAAGAGGCCGGCGCCAATAGCGCCGGCGATTGACAACATGGTGACGTGGCGCTGCTTGAGGCCGGGGGCCAGAGTTGAGTTGCTGGACATGCTAATTACCCTTTTTATTCTTGAGGGAGGGTGAACTGCGAACGGCGGTGCTGCTCTGGGCTGGAGATCGGTGTTATTTCTGCAGGTCGAAGGCCTCCCGCACAGCGCTGCTAATGCCCTCTACGCAAACTCGCAGAATCAACTCGCCTTTTTCTCGGTTGGCGCCCTTAGGCGAGGAAAGCGTTCCGCAGGCGGGGGTGCGTTCAGGGATGATGGGGAAGACATCGTAAGGTGGGAATTTTGCCGGAGGGTGGTCGACGGCGCGGCTCAGGTCGACCTTTTCAGGGTGCAGGGCCAGCATCAGTGAAGTTTCGAAAACGCCACCGTGTTCGATGTCCCAGCCGAGGAAACCTTCGGGGTAGAGCTCTTCGATGACCGCCGGCGCGTTGACGAAATCCCAGTAGGACAGAACGACCACCTTGAAATCGGTGATACCGCCATAACGCAGTTCGCGCAGCGCCAGGTCGATGCCTTCGACGATGAACATCGAGTTTTCATAATGGCCATTCATCAAGACCAGCTTGCGCGCCCCATGCCGGGCGAGTTCGCGGATGATGTCCTGGATGGTATGGGTCAGCGTTGCGCCATCCAGGCTGGTGGTGCCGGGAAAGTGGTTGCCACCTCCCGACTTCTGTTGTGACTTGTAGCCATAGGCCAAGGCGGGTAACACCAAGCCGTCGACTTCTCGCGCTACTGCCTTGCACAGGGCGGTAGGCAATAGCACATCCACCTCCATGCACATGTGATGACCGTGCTGCTCCAAGGCGCCCACCGGCAAGAAAATCGTGCTGCCGGAAGCTACCTTCTGTGCGTACTCAGGCCAGGTGAGTTCGCCAACCACTACGCTTTCGTTCATCGGTTATCTCTCTTTATTCTTGTATTCGTTGAAGTAGTCCGTTTGCAGCGAGCCAGTACATGCAACGATTTGATCAGATCACAACGACATTCACTTGTCAGTTCCCGACCTGAATTTGACAAATGCTGACGGACCTGCGGTCCAGGTGGGTCGGGTGGGGCAGGGGGCGAATTTGACAAATTACAGGTCGGAAAAACACAACTTGCCCTGATGGCAATCTGCTGCAATCGGTAATCACACAGGCGGTGAAAACCTTGGGGAAGCGGGGCGAAAGCGCGGCTGGGCCAAGACACTTTTGATTACCGAGGGTATCTCCATGACGCGTCGCGCCGATTTTTCACGCCGTACATTCATCAAGAACAGCAGCATTTTGGCCGGTGTGGCGGCGCTCTCCGGGGTACTTCCGAACAGAACCTTTGGCGCAGCCGAAAAAGAACTGGTGATACTGGCGTGGGCAGGCCACGCCGCGCCCGACATCGTCGCGGATTTTGAGCGCGAGCATGGGGTCAAGGTGCGGGCCAAGTACTACACCGGCGGCGATAACATGCTGGGGCTCATTTCGCAGTCACCACCGGGCACCTTCGACCTGATCCTGTCGGATGCCGAGTATGTGCAACAACTCAACGCCGCCGACTATATCGAGCGACTGGACCCTGCCGATTATCCCTTCGATGACTTCTACCCAGAGTTTCAGCACTTTCCAGGGCACTGGCAGGGCGATGAACTGTATTCGGTCATGGTCCGCTTCGGCTTTCTCGGTATCGCCTTCAATACCCAGTTGCTGCCGGAGTCCAAGGCGAAAAGCTACCAGGTGTTCTGGGACGATAGCCTCAAGGGCAAGGTCGGCCACTTCGACTGGCACCTGCCAAACCTGGGCCAGATCAGTTTGCTCAATGGCAACAGGCTGCCCTACGACATCGACGCGGCGCACTGGAAGAGGCTCCAGGACAAAACCATGAGCCTACGCGGACAAGTGGCCGGGTTCTTCGATTATGGCGGTACCTTCTCCTCCCTGAAAAACGGCCAGATCCACGCGATGTGTGGCATTGGCGACTGGATTACCGGGGTCTTGCAGCGTGCCGGGGCACCGGTAAAAACAGTGATACCCGAGGAGGGCGGCCTGCAATGGACCGAGTCTTATTGCATCGCCAAGAAAGCCCGCAGCCCGGAACTTGCGAAGAAGTTCATTCAATACATCACCTCCCCTGAAGGCCAGGTGAAGTCGGCGAAGATGGAGGCTTACCCAGCGCTGATTCCCAATAAGCGCGGCTGGGAGTTGCTGAACAAGACCGACCTTGCCGAAGCCAGACGCCAAGGCATGGTACTGGGCCAGCGCAATGTCATGGACGACATCCGCGAGGGGCGTATTCAGTATCGCGCGCTCCCCATGCAGCAGAGCCTGGAGGACTGGAACGACTTCTGGTCGCAGTACAAGGGCGCTTGATGGCGCCTACATAGGAGCGGCGTAATGATTTCGAACAAGCTATCGCCCCCACTGCCCGCCAGTGAGGAGCCTGCACGCACGCGTGGGCAGTTCGGCAAGCGCACCTGGCGCTTACCGGGGTATGGGCTGATCTTGTCGCTGCCGATAGTGGTCTGGCAGTTACTGTTTTTTGTAGCGCCCTTGCTGTTTCTGCTGACCATCAGTTTTTGGCTGGTGCGCAACTTTCGCATGGTCCCTGCGTTCGAGTGGCTGAACTGGAGGTACCTGTTCAGCCGCGAGTACTTCTGGGATGCCTACTTGCACACCTGGGCGATGGCGGCGGGGGCCAGTGTGCTGATCAGTGCCGTAGCCTTTCCGTGCGCCTATACCATTGCCTTCAAGTTCCGCGAATCGACCCGGCAATGGTTGGTGCTGTTGTTGATCACGCCATTTTTTACCAGTTACCTAGTGCGCACCTATTCCTGGCAAGTCTTTCTCAGTGACCAGGGGCTGCTCAATAGCGCCCTGGCGTTGCTGGGGATTGGGCCGTTGCCCTTGCTCAATACCAGTTTTGGTAGCTATGTGGGTTACTTCACCCTGTGCCTGCCGCTGGTGGTGTTGCTGCAGTTGTTCAGCCTCATGTACATCGACCGCACGCTGATCGAAGCTGCCCACAACTTGCGCGCGGGCCGTCTGCGCACGGTATTTGGGGTAGTGATTCCATCGGCGCGGGTCGGCATCGTCATCGCCGCACTGTTCTGTTTCATCATGACCTTCGGTGACTTTGTCAGCCCGCTCTATCTGGGGGGCGGCCAACCACCAACCTTGAGCACCCTGATTACCGACACGACCAAATCGGGGCAGCAATGGCCACGCGCGGCGGTTATTGCCACGACGATGATCGTGACCTTGCTGGCCACGGCGTTCCTGATGGTTCGCCACGCCTACAGGAGGCGCGCATGAACGAACACCGTGTCATCAACTTCATGCTGCGCAGCTTCGTCGTCCTGGTGTTCTTGTTCATCCTCACGCCTATCATTGGCAGCTTCGTGTTTTCCTTCAACGTCGACCGCTTCCCATCCTTGCCCCTGGGTGGCTTCAGTTTGCGCTGGTACGAAGCGATTGCCGCCGACCCGCAAGTCTGGCAAGCCTTCAACAACAGCCTGGTCGTCGGTGTGGTGGTATCGCTGGTTTCCACGCTGCTGGGCTTCACTGCCGCCTATACCGACTTTCGTTATCACTTTTTTGGCAAGTCGGTGTACATGGCATTGGCACTGCTGCCTCCTACCATTCCGGTGGTGATTCTGGGCCTGGCGATGCTCGCGTTCTTGTCGCGAATCGGCCTGTCCGGCGAGCTGTATGCCGTCATGATCTGCCACATCGTCATGTGCTCACCATTCGCCATGGCGGTGATTCGCATGCGCCTGGCGCAGATGGACCCGCAACTGGAGGCCGCCGCCTGGAACCTGAGCGCCAGCCAATGGCAGGCCATGCGCTGCGTGATCCTGCCGTTCACCGCCCCGAGCATTTTCGCCGCACTGTTCGTGACCATGGCCGTGTCGTTCGACGAGTTCGCGGTGGCCTGGTTCGTTTCGGGCCTTAACGAGACAGTCCCGGTACGCATCCTCAATACTTTGCAAGGGCAGGTCAGCCCGACCATCAATGCGATAGGCACGATCGTTTTCATCACCACGATCACGCTGACGATCGTTGCCCAGGTTTTGCTCATGCGCCGGCAGAAGAAACCGGCTGACGGCAAAAAAAGCTGAACATCCCATGCCGACGCAGGAGCTCCCCATGACTCAACCGTTAGTGGTATTCGATAACGTGACCAAACACTTCGGCAGTTACGTCGCTGTCGAACCGATGAACCTGGAAATCTACAAGGGCGAGTTCGTCGCGATCATGGGCTCCAGTGGCTGTGGTAAAACCACCACGCTGCGCATGCTTGCCGGGCTCGACAAGCCCAGCAGCGGTGAAATTCGCTTGAACGGCGAGCGCGTCAACGACCTGTATTCCTGGCAAAGGGACACCCCGCTGGTGTGGCAGAACCTGGCGCTGTTCCCCTTTCTGAGCGTGCTTGAAAACGTTGAGTTCGGTTTGCGCATGCGCGGCATGGGCAAAGCTGAACGGCGCAAAAAAGCCCTGCACTGGCTAGAGCGCCTGGACCTGGGCGAGTTTGCCAACCGTGATATCAGCATGCTTTCTGGCGGGCAACGGCAGCGGGTGGCGCTGGCGCGTTCACTGGTCACCGAGCCCCCGATACTGCTGCTGGACGAACCGCTCAGTGCCCTCGATGCGCACTTGAGCGTGCGCATGCAGGCGGTGTTGACTGGGTTGCAGAAGGACCTTGGCATCACCTTCGTCTATGTCACCCACAGCCAATCCGAAGCCTTCGCCATGGCTGACCGCGTGGTGATCATGAGCCGTGGCCGGGTTGAGCAGATTGGCACGCCCAAGGATATTTTCTTCGAACCGCACAACCGTTTTGTCGCTGAATTCGTCGGCGGCAAGAACATGCTTGGCGGCGTTGTGCTTGGCTTCGACGACACCGGGCTGGTGCAACTGGACTCGGCGTATGGTCGCTTTCTGGCACGCTTGCCCGAAGACCGATCTGTTGCGGTAGGGGAAGAGGTCACCCTGTGCATCAGTGCCGAACATATCAACCTCGCCGCGCAACCGACCACAGCCAGCCGCCTGGCGTGTACCGTGATGGGGGAGGAATTCATTGGGTCAATGGTCAACATATACCTGGAAGCCGCCAACGGGCTGGAACTGCAAGTGCAGAAGCCGTACGCGGATTACGACCTACTTGGGCTCAAGAGCGGGCAGAGGGTGCATGTCGGGTGGGACGATGCGCGGGCGCTGATTTTACGTGGCAATTAGAGGTCGATATCTGACATCTGCGCAGGGGCGGCAGCGTGGACAATTGTAGACGTACCCACGCCCAGTTGACCCGAAGGAGGCAGTACATGCAGCAATTGACTGAAACCAGCGAAAACCTGGCCAGCGCCGTGCGTATTGGCTTCCTGCTGGCCGAAGGGTTCGATTTCTATGCCTTGGCCGCTGCGCTGGAACCCTTGCGCCAAGCCAACGACGTGGCCCGCTGCGTGGTCTGCGAATGGCAGATACTGAGCCTTGAGGGCCAGCCGCTGAAGGCCAACAATGGCATCGTGGCGGCCACCTTGCAACTGAGCCAGGCCAAGCCCCTCGATGTGCTGATTCTGTGCCTTGGCAGTGAATTGCAGTTGTGTACCGACGACAGTGTCCGCGAATCGCTGGCGCTGCTGACCAAACCGACCTGCCGCACGCTCGATGTCGGCGAATTGGCCGAATTGATCAGCGTTGCCCGGTTGTCCCCGTAGCGCGTGTTCACCCGCTACCAGAGCTGAACCTGCCTCGATAATTATATTGATCCGCGCCTGCAATGGGTGCGACATCGCGCGTTTCCTCTCCTTCATTCCCCCTCATCCATACCTCTGCCTGTTCTTGCCGCAGCGAGGCCTGTACGGCAGTGGCGGGCAATATTGTCCTTTCCACAGCGGCGTTTACAGCAAGGCGGATCTGATCATCTAGGGGTCGGATTCGCGCAAAAAAGGCCGCCTTTTATCTGTTCGAATGATCTCCAGTGGCACCCAAAACAGGGCCTCTCTACTGATCACCTACCAAGGAGTGAAGACATGCAAATGCCGAAAACAATACAGATTCAAAACGGCGAAAAAGTTAAGCCGACGTTCTCGCACCAGGAATACGCCAACCGTCAATCCAAGTTGCGCAGCTATCTGGCCCAGAACAATATCGACGCCGCCGTCTTCACGTCTTATCACAACATCAACTACTACAGCGATTTCCTGTATTGCTCGTTTGGCCGTCCTTATGCCCTTGTGGTGACTCAGGACGCCGTGGTGTCGATCAGCGCTAACATCGACGGTGGCCAGCCATGGCGGCGTACCGTGGGCACCGAAAACATCATCTACACTGACTGGCAGCGCGATAACTACTTTGTCGCGATTCAACAAGCCTTGCCCAAGGCCGGACGTATCGGGATCGAGTTCGACCACTTGAACCTGGTCAACCGCGACAAATTGGCCAGCCGTTATCCCCAGGCCGAGCTGGTGGACGTCGCCGCGCCATGCATGCGCATGCGCATGATCAAGTCGGCTGAAGAACACGCCATCATTCGTCACGGTGCCCGCGTTGCCGATATCGGTGGTGCTGCGGTGGTTGAGGCTCTGCGTGACCAGGTGCCTGAGTACGAAGTGGCGCTGCATGCCACCCAGGCCATGGTCCGTGAAATTGCCCGTACTTTCCCCGATTCCGAACTGATGGACACCTGGACCTGGTTCCAGTCTGGTATCAACACCGATGGCGCGCATAACCCGGTAACCTCTCGCAAGGTCAATAAGGGCGACATTCTGAGCCTCAACTGCTTCCCGATGATCGCCGGTTACTACACCGCGCTGGAGCGCACGTTGTTCCTCGACCATTGCTCCGATGAGCACCTGCGCCTGTGGGAGGTCAACGTCAAGGTCCACGAGGCCGGACTGAAGCTGATCAAGCCAGGCATGCGTTGCAGCGATATTGCCCATCAGTTGAACGAGATTTTCCTCGAGCACGACTTGCTGCAATACCGCACCTTCGGTTATGGCCATTCGTTCGGCACCCTGAGCCATTATTACGGCCGTGAAGCTGGTCTTGAGCTGCGCGAAGACATCGACACCGTGCTGGAACCTGGCATGGTCGTGTCCATCGAGCCGATGATCATGCTGCCCGAAGGGCTGCCGGGTGCGGGTGGTTACCGCGAGCATGATATTCTGATCGTCAATGAAAACGGCGCTGAAAACATCACCAAGTTCCCATACGGCCCAGAACACAACATCATCAAGAAGTAACCGAGCAAGCCGCACAGGAAACTGTGCGGCTTTTTTTATCAGTATGTCGTTGTCCATGCCCAAGGTTCAAGGAGGACATGTGTGGAGTACACTACAGCGCACGCTCGCAATGAACGGGGGCTGCCGCAACCTTGCAAAATTGCCAAGGGTTCGCGGCTTTTTTATTTCGCCTGCAGCATCATTTTCGTAGCCTTCAACCTTCGCACTGCATACCCAAGCCTCGGCGCTGTGCTTGCCGATATATCCAGCGACCTAGGCCTGACGCCTGCCGTCGCCAGTGCAATTACCACGCTGCCTGTACTTTGCCTGGGGTTGTTCGCGCCCGTGGCGCCCTGGCTTGCCCGCAAAATAGGCACAGAGCGCACGATATTGGTATTGATGGTGGCATTGTCCGTAGGGCTATTGATACGTGGCGCCGGGAACGTCAGCGGCCTGCTGGTCGGTTCGATCGTCATTGGCAGCGCCATCGCAATCATCAATGTATTGCTCCCTGGGCTTATCAAACGCGACTTCGCCAAGATCACCGGGCTGATGGCCGGCCTCTACTCCATGGCGCTGTTGAGCGGGGCGGCGACTGCCGCAGGGTTCACCCTGGCGCTGCAAAGCACCTTGGGCGGTGGCTGGACGACGGCGTTGGCGCTGTGGTCAGTGCCGGCAGCGGCAGCCTGTGCCTGCTGGCTTTTCCAACTGCCCAAGGGCAGTGCGCTGGCACCCAAGGCTGCGCCGCGCGTACGAGGGGTGTGGCGCTGCGCGCTAGCCTGGCAACTCACGCTGTTCATGGTGCTGCAATCGATGTATTCGTTTACCGTGTTTGGCTGGCTCGCCCCGTTTCTGAATGGGCGGGGGATGACACCGCTGGAGTCCAGCGTCATCGTCTCCAGTTCAATCCTGCTACAAATGGTCGCTTGTCTGTTCGGGCCGCTGATAGCCACACGCTTGCCGAATCAATCCTGGTTCAATGTTGTTGTGGTGGTGCTCACCACGGTCGGTTTTCTCGGCTGCCTGTCCGCGCCGCTCGACACGGTATGGCTGTGGGGCGGGGTACAAGGCATCGGGCAAGGTGCCTTGACTTCCATTGCCATCACCATGATTGTGCTGCGCTCGGCAAACGCACAGGTTGCGGCAGAACTTTCGAGCATGGTGCAAGGCGTCGGCTATGGCCTGGGCGCACTCGGGCCGTTGCTAGTCGGGGTGCTTTATACGCCGGTCATTGGCTATGCGCACGTTGAGATATTTCTTAGCGGGGTAGGCGTAGCGATGCTGTATTTCGGATATACCTCGGGTCGACGCCGACTCGTGGCAGCCCGCCATTAGCGCTATCCTCCAGCTGACACCTAGTCACCGGAGCGCTCGGAACATCAAGCGAAGCGGTACAGATCCACTTGGAAATTGACGCAGAAAAGATGAAGCTGCGGCTACAGACTGTCGAGCATCTT
Organism: Pseudomonas sp. YNh; assembly: GCF_037993085.1. NCBI lineage: Bacteria > Pseudomonadati > Pseudomonadota > Gammaproteobacteria > Pseudomonadales > Pseudomonadaceae > Pseudomonas > Pseudomonas sp. YNh. Next base: position 14,041 of record NZ_JBBMRJ010000051.1, read on the forward strand.
TTTGGAACTCCCAAATACTGGATGAGAAGCACCCACTTCCTGGCCAAAGCCCTGCCCAGATCCAACTACCCGATTATCCCGATGAAGCAGATGACCTTCGCCGATGCTGAGTCCGCCGGTATGTGTGAGCAGACCCGCAATGAGTTGTTTCTTATCGAGAAGGATCAAGTGATTCCATGGAAGGATTTGATTGCTCTGATTTAGCCGCACTACGCGAAAGTCGAAGGCGGTCTTCCAGCCTATAAACGCGGTTCCCTGGCAGAGCTCGTTGCATAGGGGCGTGCGTGTTTCCTCGGAGATCAGGTGCTCCACCATGTTGCAATGCTCAGCAGCGCAACGCCAAACCCCAATGCCACCACAGCGCCCGGTCGGGAGGCCGAGCTTTCTTCGCGGATGTGCCGCGCTGACCTGCGATAGCCGCCGCCAATCAACAGCGAATAGACGGTGCCGATAGCCACTGCCATGAGCATGAGTGTGGTCATGGCAACGTAATGGGCCAGGGGATGACGAAAAACGATGCATCCCAATACCAAGGTAGACAGCACCGTGCGCTCCCAGGTCAACGCCGTGCGCTCGGGCTGCAGGCCTTGGTCGTCATGCAGGGGCATGTTGGGTGTCCTCAAGGCAGCAACAGCAGGGTGGAAACGATCAGCCCGAACAAGCCCAGCAGCGGTGCCAGGATCGGGTACGGAAGCGCTTGCCGATGACGCAGGGCGCGCTCGACGTTGAGCCAGCGTAGGGTCGCATTGACGCTCACTAGCAACGCCATGCCAGTCAGGGCATGGGACAGCAGCGTTTGTGGGCGGCCGGCCAACAGCTCCAGCGGCAGTGCATCCAGTGCGATGCCGCTGGCTAGCAGGGCAAGGGCCGTGCGGATCCAGGCCAGAAAGGTGCGTTCATTGGCGAGCGTGAAGCGTGGGTCGGGCTCGCATCCATCGGCCAGTGCAAAGACCTGACGGAATCTGGATTTAAACGATTTTTCAGCGGGTGGATGCTGCATGGCAACAAACCTTCTATTTAAACGCCGGTGTTGTACGGTCGATTGACCGCCTGCGTTGGCATTCTGAATGGTTTTGTTTGTCTGGCTAGGGCAGTTCTTGCTGAATGCTATGCACTTCTTGGCAACGGCCTTGCTAAAAAAGCACAGCGTTGCTCGAATATCTGCATAGCCCACACATTGGGCGGTTGGCTAAGGTCAGGCTGGGTAAAGTCTTGCAAGAAAAGTCGGATCACAGCCTGTACCTTTGGTCCGAGGCTAGTGGAGTCTATATGGATGCTGCTGAGCTGGTGAAGAGCCAGGCAACCACCTGTAGAGAGACGATGGTCATTGTAATTCTAAATGGAGAATCTGGTATTCGATATAGAATTTTTTCCTATAAATTGCCAAGCTATAGGGAAACTCTGAAGAGGACTTCCAGATTTGGCAGAATGTCTGATCTCAACCGCCGAGACGCCTGATGAAGCAGATGACCTTCGCCGATGCCGAGTACGCCGGCAAGCGTAAGCAGACCCGTAGAGAGCTGTTCCTGATCGAGATGGATCAGGTGGTGCCGTGGAAAGGCTTGATCGCCCTGATCGAGCCACATTATCCAAAGGGCGAAGGCGGTCGACCGGCCTATCCGTTGATGGCGATGCTGCGCGTACATCTGCTGCAGAACTGGTTTGGCTACAGCGACCCGGCAATGGAAGAGGCGCTGTATGAAACGACGATCCTGCGCCAGTTTTCTGGACTGAGCCTGGAACGAATCCCGGACGAAACCACCATTCTCAACTTCCGACGTCTACTGGAGAAGCATGAGTTGGCGGGTGAGATTCTCGGTGTCATCAATGAGTATCTGGGGGATCGTGGCTTATCGTTGCGTCAGGGCACCATCGTCGATGCCACCTTGATTCACGCGCCCAGTTCGACCAAAAACAAGGACGGCAAGCGCGATCCCGAGATGCATCAGACGAAGAAGGGCAATCAGTTTTACTTCGGCGCCAAAGCCCACATCGGCGTCGATGATGAGTCGGGTCTGGTGCACAGCGTTGTGGTCACGGCAGCTAACGTTGCTGACGTCACTCAGGTCGACAAATTGCTGCACGGTAAGGAAAACGTGGTCTGTGCCGATGCCGGTTACACCGGTGTCGAAAAGCGCGAAGAGCACACTGGGCGTGAAGTTATTTGGCAGATTGCAGCCCGGCGCAGCACGTATAAGAAGCATGGCAAGCGCAGCGCCTTGTATGAAGCGACCCGCAAGATCGAGAAGGCCAAGGCCCAGGTGCGAGCCAAGGTCGAGCACCCGTTTCGGGTGATCAAGCGCCAGTTCGGCTATACGAAAGTACGCTTTCGAGGATTGGCCAAGAACACCGCGCAGATGCTGACGCTATTCGCTTTGTCGAACCTGTGGATGGCACGCCGACATTTGTTGGCGTGCGCAGGAGAGGTGCGCGCGTAATGCAGGAAATGGCTGCTGCGAAGCACCTTGCAGTGATCGATGGGCCCGAAAAACAGAGAATGTTGGTCAGGTTTCAACGTACGTCGTTTTTTGATGTGTTGGCTGCTCGATAGCCGGAAAATTTCCGGCTATTTCAGACCATCCATAGGCCTCATCATTACAAGAAGAACGGTCATTGCTCATGCTCTTTGCACAGAAATGCTCCATAGGCGCTAAGCTTCTAGTGTTGCCCATCTTGTTCGTGCTTGGCTTACTGTTTGTCTCCACTATGGCCTATTACGGGCTGGCTAGGCAGCAGGCAGTGATCAAAGAAATTCAACAGTTGCGCTTTCAGCAATATCGACAGGTTTTGGACACTACGACTGCCTTGCAGGCGGCGATTGTAGGTGCCTATGCCACGGGCTCACGCATACTTGAATCAGGTGGGAGGACGGCACAGGAGGAACTGGAGTCCTACTTCGAGGACATACGATCTAGTGTCGACGATATGCGTGCCGGCCTTGCCAATGGGGCTCGTGAGACACGCTTGGGTGACGACGAAAAAGCACTCTATCAAGCGGTGCAGGAACAGGCTGCTGTTGTTACCCAGGGTCTGGATGAATTTCAGCGTACAGCCTTAAAAGATCAGACTCAGGCTACTTCGTTGTTAGGACGGATACGCGCCGACAGCGACGGCTTGCAAGCGAAGTTCAACCGCCTATTAGCGATGCAAGCGCAACTGACTTCTAATGCGTTTGCCGCGGCCGATGCTTCGCAGCGTCAGGTGTCAAAGATGCTAATAGTGGTGTCACTGGCCGCCAGTGTTCTGGCATTGCTGGTCAGTCTTTTGTTACGAGGGCAGATCTTGCGCCCCATCCGGGAAATCGAGCAGGCATCGATCAGGTTGCGAGACGGTGATCTGACGTACCGAGTGCGCTTGATCGGTGGCGACGAGATCGCTCACACTGCGCAGGCGTTCAATGAACTAATTGACAGTTTCCAGCAGGCGATGCGTCAGGTTGCCGTGGTAGCCGCCTCGGTCAGTGCATCGGCTGAGACGCTGGTAGGCGCCTCGGCGCAGGTGGCCGAGAGCTCCTCAGCACAGACCGGTGCGGTTGGGGTAGTATCGATGACCATCGAGCAGATGAGCGCCAGTATTGCCGCCATCTCCAACCATGCCCAGAGCCTGCGAGGTTCGGCCGAGGCTAGCTTGCGAGGCACGCAGGACGGACACTTGGCGCTGTCGCGTCTACTCGAAAACATCGACAGCGTACGGCTGGCATTCTTAGCGATTCGCGGCTCGGTAGGTGCTTTTGTCGAAAGCACCTCGGCGATTACCGCCAGTATCACCCAGGTCAAGGATCTCTCTGCACAAACCAACTTGCTGGCGCTCAATGCGGCGATCGAGGCGGCGCGGGCAGGTGAAAGTGGGCGCGGCTTCAGTGTGGTAGCAGATGAAGTGCGTCAGTTAGCGCAACGCTCGGCCCAAGCGGCCAATTCAATCAATGATTTGACAGTTAACCTTGAAGGCCAGTCCGAGGCGGTTGGCGACGCTCTGCATGCAGGCACTGTGGCACTGGATGACAGTGGCAGGCTATTGAGCGAACTGGAGAGCACTTTGCAGCAAGCTGCGGACCTAGTTGGGAACTCGACTAAAGGTGTAGACCAGATCGCTGATGCGGTGAGTGTGCAAAGCGAGGGCGGGCGAGGGATCGCGGAGCACATCGAGCACATTGCCCGTATGGCTGGGGAAGGAGATGCGATTACACGTCAAGTTTCTGGAGCGGTGGTATCACTGCGTGAGTTTTCGGAGGAACTGAGCCTGGCGGTGAGTCGCTTCCGCTTCTAAGGAAACTCCGAACAAGTTGCCCATCAGCCGGAAATGGGCGGCTTGGGGACGCCGAAAAGACCG
>NZ_JBBMRJ010000052.1:0-18306 GCF_037993085.1 Pseudomonas sp. YNh
AGGTGGCCGACTACGGCCTGGTTGCCGACCTGTTCGAAGCGGTTCCGGAGCTGGAAAAGCTGGCCTGACCAGCCTGCCTGGTTTTTGAAGCAGCCCGGCCCTCTTACAAAGGGTCGGCTTGCAAATGCTTCTTCAGAAAAGCCCGGGTACGATCCTGCACCGGATTCCTCAGGATTTCCCCAGGAGCCCCTTGTTCCACAACAACCCCACCATCCATGAATACGATCTGGTCAGCAACCTCGCCGGCAAAGCGCATCTCATGCGTGACGATCAACATGGTCATGTGCTCGGCCGCCAGTTGCTTCATCACCAGGTTCACTTCTTCCACGAGCTCCGGGTCCAGGGCTGAGGTTGCTTCATCGAACAACATGACCTTGGGTTGCATGGCCAACGCCCGGGCAATGGCCACGCGCTGCTTCTGCCCACCGGACAAGCGCGAAGGATATTCGTCGATCTTGTTAGCCAGCCCGACCTTGTGCAGGTACTCCAGGGCCAGCGCTCTGCCCGCAGTTTTCGAGTAGCCTTTGAGCTTCACAGGCCCGATCGCGACGTTTTCACAGACGGTAAGGTGCGGGAACAGATTGAAGTGTTGAAACACCATGCCCATTTGCTGGCGCACCCGATTGATGTGCTGCTCGAAGGCGCGGCCTTTCAAGGGGCGGTTGACTTGATCACCATCCAGCCAGATTTCACCGTCATTGAGCACTTCGAGATGGTTGATCGACCGCAGCAAGGTGCTTTTGCCAGAGCCACTCGGGCCGATGATGGCGTAGATCTGCCCACGCGAAACCGACAGGTCGATGCCCTTGAGCACCTCAAGTGTGCCATAGGCTTTGCGAGCGCCCTTCACTTCTACCATAGCGTTGTTGTTCATCGTGACATCTCGACCTTGGCTTCAATAAGATGCAACCCGGCCTCGAGCACCAGGTTGGCCACGTAGTAGATCACTGCGACGGCGATATAGAATTCAAACGGGCTGTACGTTTCGCTGACGGCCAATTGGGCGCTGTAGACGAGTTCGGCAATACCGATGATCGACACCAGTGAAGTGTCCTTCAGCAACACAATGAGGTTGTTCCCCAGCGGCGCAATGGTTTTTCTGAGCGCCTGCGGAACAATGATGTAGCGCTGGGTCATGGCCCTGCTCATGCCAATCGAGCGCGCGCCCTCGATCTGACCTGGGTCGACCGCCTCGATCCCGGACTTGATCACCTCGGCGTTGTACACCGCAAAATGCAGGCTTAGCCCGATTATCCCCGCAGCCAGCGCCGGTATATCGATACCGACCTGAACCAGCCCGTAATAGATCAGATACAGTTGCAGCAACAATGGCGTGCCCATTAACAGCCAGGTCACGAAACGTACAGGCAATGCCATGGCTTTCGGCGCATACAGGTCGATCAGGGCAAACAGCACACCCACCGTCAGGCTGATGACGCTGGAACAGAGAAACATGACAAGCGTCCACCACAGGCCGGTTGCCAGCATTTCATAGTAAGGCGTGATGACACTCAGGTTTAGTCCTTCCACTGGCACTCCTCACTGGGTTGCGTATCGCCGGTCCAGTATGTCCACCAGGTACTTGACCGAGTAGACCATGACGATATAAAGCAACGCCGACACCATGAATATCTCGAACGGCTTGTAAGTTGAACTGATAAAACGCTGCGCGGTGTAAGTCAGTTCTACCACCGAAATGGCCGACACCAGGGCAGAACCCTTGATCAGCCCGATGGCATTTACGCCGAGCGGCCTGATCATCAGTTTCATTGCCTGGGGAATGATGATGAACAACAGCGTCTGCCTGCGGCTGAAGCCAATCGACCGCGCGCCTTCCTCCTGGCCTGGGTCGACATTATCGATAGCCCCTCGAATGGACTCCGACATATACGCCGCTATATTCATGCCTAAACCGATCACCGCAGCAGCAAACGGCTCAAGCTCAATACCTATTTGTGGCCCACCAAAATAGATAATGAACAACTGCACCAGGCAGGGTGTACCGCGAAATACGCTGACGTAGATGTTGGCTGCCCACCGCAAGATAATAAATGGTGATAACCGGCACGCCACCAGAACGATTGCAAGGAGTAAACCCAGCAAGAGTGACAGCAACGAGATCTGCACAGTTACCCAGGCGGCTTCCAGGAAGAACGGGTAGGTGCGATGGATCAATGACAGGTCCATAAAAACCACTCACAAAATTCAGCCAACCCGGCCCAGCCTCTCGGTCAGGCCACTCCAGGTGTGCATCAGCGGATGTCGCTACCCACCCATTTCATGGAGATTTCTTCATAGGTGCCATCGGCCAGGATCTCGTCCAGGGCCTTCTGTAACTGGGCCTTGAGTTCAGGGTTGTTTCTGCGAATGGCAATGCCCAGGCCTTCACGACCACCCTGCTCGTCCGGCAGGCTGATGATCCGCACCTTCTGCCCGGTCTCTTTTGCCGCAACCATTACCGGAATACTGTCCATTACTACCGCGTCGATACGACCGGCTTCCAGGTCCACCAGCATTTCCGGCAAGCCTTTATAGGTGCGCACCTTAAGATTGCCGCGATTACGCGCCCATTTGTCATGCGAGTCGCCCAGGGTAACGCCGACGGTGACATCCTTGAGGTCATCCAGCCCCTTGATCGGAGACTCTTGCTTGACGCCGATGGTACGGCCTGCATGGTAATAAGGGCCCACGAAGTCAACGGCTTTCAGCCGCTCGGGGGTAATGGTCATCGAGGCAATGACAGCGTCATACTTCTTGGCCAGCAGCCCGGCGATAATGCCGTCAAACGGTGTGGTAATAATTTTTATATTCACGCCCAAACGCTGAGCGAGTGCTTCACCAATAGAGGCGTCGAAACCGACAATTTCATTCCTTTCATTGGCAAAGCTGAAGGGAGCGTACTGGCCGCTCATTGCCACGCGCAGTACTTTTGACGCTTGAACGGCCTGCAAGTCATCGGCGTGCGCCAGACCGTGAGAGAACAACCCAGCCGCCGCAACAGCGGTGGAAGCCAGTAGCATCCTGGTTTTTCTTGCCAGCATCGAGGCACTCCTTGGAAGTTTCTATTTCTTATTGTCTTGGGTTCTGAGGCCCCAACCTTCACTGAGAGCTTTGCACACTGATACCTTGAAATCACCCTGCAATGTGCGCGTTCGACTGGCACATTGCCGGAATCCACCGACACAATGCCGGTACTACATCGGGCATTGGAAAACTGGAGTAGTGTCTGCCAATGCACTAAAAACAAGCAAGTATTCGGCGGGTTTGCCTACTGCACTTTTCCGGGGCGGCCAGTCATTTACCGGTGATCAGGCGGGAGTGTCAGCATTGCGCGAATTAGACGTCAAAGATCGGGAAATCCTCGAAATACTCTCCAAGGAAGCGCGTGTGGCACTTAAAGCGCTGGCTGCAAGAGTTGGCCTGTCAAGAAGTGCCACCAGCGAGCGGGTTTTGCAACTGGAGCGTAGCGGGGTCATACGAGGATATCGCGCCGACATCGGTGAAATCGATGCCAATGTCATACGGGCAATCATTCTGGTAGCGCTGAAACGTACACCGGCGCTCGGGTTGTTGGACCTCCTGGCACAGAACGCCCAGGTAAAACGGGTTTCATCGGTCAGCGGGCAGCTCGACCTGATAGTGGAGGTTGAAGCACGGACGATTGATGATTTGAACCGTGTACGGGACGCCGTCGCGTGCCACGACTCTGTAGACGACATCACCACGGCGGTAGTGCTCCGGCGTGACATAGACCGGCAGAAGGCGTGATGCAGGAGCGGCCTTGTGTCGCGACAGGGCTGCGAAGCAGCCCCAGGTTTCAGTGCTGATGCACTAATTGCCGGGGCTGCTGCGCAGCCCTATCGCGGCACAAGGCCGCTCCTACAGGGACCGCGCAATCTGTAAGGGCTACTTCAAGGCTGCCACAAAGCTGTCTTTCAGCACCTCGAGAAGGAAGTCGGCATTGGCCCGGCTGAAAATCATTGAAGGACGCATTTTCAGCACGTTGTCATGCGGGCCCTCAGTGCCGATCAACACGCCGCGTTCCCTGGCGCCATCAGCCACTTTCCGGGCCAGGGCCGTGGCCGGCGCCTTCGACTTGCGGTCGGTGACCAGGACGATACCGAGAAACAGCCCCAGCCCGCGCACATCACCAATCACGTCAAATTGCTGCTGAAGCTTGCGGAAACCCTCGAGCAAGTAATTGCCGACGTTCAAGGCGTTTTCTTTCAACTGGTCGCGCTCGATTGCATTGAGCACCGCCAGGCCTACCGCGCACGACACGGGGTTGCCGGCGAAGGTATTGAAATACTCCATGCCGTTGTTGAAGGCATCGGCAACCTCACGGGTGGTCACAACCGCCGACATCGGGTGGCCGTTACCAATCGGTTTGCCCATGGTGACGGCATCCGGCACCACGCCCTGGGTCTCGAACGCCCACCAGTGGCTACCGACGCGGCCGAACCCGACCTGTACTTCATCGGCCAGGCACAGCCCACCCTCGGCGCGAACCATGGCGTAGACCTCCTTGAGGTAGTTGTCAGGCAGGAACACCTGGCCTGCCACGCTGGGAATCGACTCGGCAAGGAAGAACCCGGGGCCCTTGCCTGCCTTGCGCATGGCATCCAGCTGCTCTGCTACCGACTCGGCAAAGCGCTTGCCGTGCTGTTCCACTGGCCAGTGCTCAGGCGCGTAGTAGCTGTCCGGGACCACCGCCTCGTATACATGCGCTGCCTTGCCCTTGCCGGCCTTGCGTTTGTACTTGTAAGGGCTAAGGTCGATGAGTTCTTGCGTGGTGCCGTGGTAGGCCCAGTCCAGCACGATCGCCTGGTCACTGCCGGTGTAGTTGCGCGCCATGCGCAGCATGAGGCTGTTGGCTTCACTCCCCGAACAACCAAAGGACGCTACGCAAAGGCCCTCTGGCAGGGTACCGGTCAGGCGTTCGGCGTATTCGACGATGTTGTCGTGCAGGTAGCGGGTGTTGGTGTTGAGTAGCGCGCCCTGGCGGGTCAAGGCCTCGACCACGTCGGGGTGGCTATGGCCCAGGTGGCACACGTTGTTGAAGCAGTCCAGGTAGGCGCGCCCGAAATTGTCGATCAGCCATACGCCATCACCGCGCACGAACTTGATCGGGTCGCTGTACGAAATCGACAGGTTCGGTAGCAGCAGTTCCTTGCGCCTGGCGATGATCTGGGCCTTGGTCAGCCCTTGCTGGGTGTAGGTCTCTGGCGGGATACCCGCCAAGGACGAGGCATCGGGGAACAGGTCGGCCCACACTTCGCGGTACTCTGGCTCACCCACGCCAATGACCTCGCTCGCGCTCAGCTGGGTATCGGTGGTCATCTGCAGGTGCAGGTGGGGAATCCAGCCGCCGTTTTCATGATCGGTGCCCATGTAGCCGACCAGGTCGCCAGCTTCGAGCTTGTCACCGGCTTTCAAGCGGCTGAGCGCTTCATGGGCCATGTGCCCCCACAAGGTCAGGAATGGCGGGCAACCGGGTGGCGTGTGCTCGATCATCACCAGGCCACCATACCCCAGCGGGTCTGGTTCAACCTCCACACTTCTGACAGTGCCAGCGACCGGTGCGTACAACGGCGTACCTGCTGGCATCACCAGGTCGACACCGACATGCAGTGTACGGCGTTGCCCCTTGATGAAGCGGGACTCGAACGCGCTGTCGGTGTAGATGCTGCGCAACTCACCCCACGGCCCGATGGCCAGCGGCACCTGGTGAGCAGCAGAGAACTCGTCCCACCAACGGGTTGCATCTGCAGGGCGCTGCTCAGCCGAGGCGATGGTCATCTCGTGGGTGGCGTCGCCAAATGGGGCAATCACCTTGTTCAGGATGGCGGCAGACGGGCGTACCAGGTCGGCGAAGGATTTGTGGTTGTCCGCAATCCAGCGGCGGACATCACCCGCGCCTTCGATGGCATCGAAACCACAGGCCTTGCGCAGGATGCCGGTGGCCAGCCGTGGGTTCATCGCATCAAGCTGTTCCAGAAGGCGCCAGGCAGGCGCTTCACTGATCGCCAGGTAGGGGTTGTCGTCTGTCTGGTCATGCCGGGAAGCGGAGAAGGTGACGCTGATGACCAGGCGCATGGCGATCAGGTTGAACAACACATCAAGCTCTTGCGCTTGCAGAGGGTACTTTTCATGGAAACCGGCGACCAGCGCAGCAGCGGCGCCGATCGGGTCGTCCATGTCGAGAATGGCGTAGGCACTGGCGATCGCAACCTCGGCTATCAGCACGGTATGCACGGCATCGCCAAAATCGATGAAGCCAGTCACGGTACTGGTAGTTTCGGCATCGACCAGAATGTTCCAGTCGTTGGCATCGTTGTGGATCACCTGGGCCCGCAGGGAAGCCAGCCTTGGCTGTACAGACTGTTCGAACTGGGTGATGAAGCGCTCGACAATGGCCCGGCGTTCAGGGCTCTTTATGAAGTGCAGGCGCGAACGGGAGCGCGCAGCATGGCGCAGATCCCAGTCAAGGTCGCGGATGGCACCCGGGTGCATGAAGCCCTGCAGCGCGCGGTCGAGTTCACCGAGTGCCTGGCCGAAGTTGCTCATCAGTGCGAATGAGCGCCTGGCCTCGGCAAGTGGCGTGCCGGCCAACCAGCTGACCAGGCGCACTGCGTGCTTTTCACCTGTGGCACCGGTCACCGACGGCAGGTAGTCGCCAGCCACGCTGGCCCGCAAGTGAGGCACGCCCAGATGCCCGCCGTGCACGGCCAGGTGATCGAGCAGCGCGGTTTGAAACTCGCTTTCTACCCTGGGCTCGCTGGCATTGACGATTTTCAGTATCCAGCCCGCATCCAGGCCCGTCTGCAGCCGGTAATTGCGATCACGCTCCCCGTCCAGGGGCGTGGCAGTGCCAGAGACATTGAAGAAATCTTTTGCGAGGCCCTCTGCATCGCTTGCCGAAAACCGAGGTGCCGGGTGGGAAAGGTCTGTCATATCATCACGTTCCGAGCGAGCAAATTGTTTTTTCAATAGCTTGTCATGCACCAGCGAAACCGACACCCTGCATACGGTCGGGATCAACAGGCATTATGCCGGTTCTGACCGGCATAAAGACGGCGAGCTAATCGGGTGCTGCAATGCGTGAGCTGGATGCAAAAGATCGTGAGATTCTTGAAGTACTTTCGAAGGACGCGCGCATTGCGCTGAAGGCATTAGCCGGCCGCATAGGCCTTTCCAGAAGCGCCACGACCGAGCGCGTTGCCAACCTTGAACGCAGCGGGATCATTCGCGGTTATCGGGCGGATATCGGCGAGATAGACGCCAATGTCATACGCGCGATCTTGCTGGTAACGTTACAGCGCACACCTGCCATGGGGCTGCTTGACCAGCTGGCTACTGACGCACGCGTGCGGCGGGTTTCCTCGGTGAGCGGTCAGCTTGACCTGGTGGTTGAAGTGGAGACCCGGACCATCGACGACCTCAACCAGGTACGCGACAACGTCGCACGCCACGAATCCGTGGATGACATTACCACGTCGGTAGTCCTGCGCCGTGATATCGACCGCCAGGGTGCCTGACGACCTGCAGGATGGCACGGGCTTGGCCGGTGCCATCCACGCCTAGGGAATCAAGCTTCGCGTATATGCCGCTCCTGGCGTTCCTGCCGCTCCTTGGCCTCGATGCTCAGTGTCGCTGTCGGCCGCAGCAGCAAGCGCTTCAGGCCGATGGGCTCGCCGGTGTCCTTGCACCACCCGTACTCACCTCGTGCAATGCGCTCCAAGGCTTCGTCGATCTTGTCCAGCAGCTTTTTTTCCCGCTCAAGCAGGCGCAGCTGCCATTGCCGCTGCTCTTCCACAGTGCCCAGGTCAGATGGGTCGCTGGTTGGCTCGAATGCGCGCATCAGCTCGAAATCGCTGGATATTCGCGCTTGCAACTCGTTGCGCTGCGACAACAGCAGGTCGCGGAAGAACCCCTGCTGGCGGGCATCCATGTAGGCCTCTGCAGGCATGCAAAGCAGTTCTTGTTCGGTCATGTCCATACGCTCGCGGCAGCATTCGAAGGTCGGGCCCGGGTTGCAAATGAATCGTCACTTGGCTTATTTTGTTACTGTATAACATTCGCTAAGGAGTTCTACAATGAAACCAGGCATTCACCCCGACTACCGCCCCGTTCTGTTTCACGATGTGGCTGCCAGTGCCTTCTGGCTGATCCGCTCGACCATCGAAACAGACAAGACCCACGTGCACACCGATGGCATCAGCTACCCCTACGTCACCCTCGACGTTTCCAGTGCCTCGCACCCGATCTACACCGGCCAGGAACGCAAGGCGAAGGCCGAGGGCCGGGTGGCTGGCTTCAACAAGCGGTTTGCAGGTTTTACTGCCAAGTAGGAAAAAGCCGCTTTCGAATCACGGAAAGCGGCTTTTCCAACCCATCATCGCGCAGCCTCAAGCCGCCCAGGTTTCCTGAAGATGGCGCCACAACACGCGTCCGCCTTCAGCACTTAACAATGCAGTGGAGATGCGCGCCTTCGCTTTCTGGCCGGGCAAATGGTGCGTCTCGCGATAGCACACCACGGCACCCTCCGGCCATTGTGCGATGGTTTCCAGTTCGGTGACCTCAATGCTCAACCCTGGCTGAGACCCTGCACGCTGAGCAAACAGGGATGAAACATCGCCCAGGCCTACCTGAGCACCGGCAGGCGTCGCCATTGAAAAATCCGCGTGAAACCGCTCGACCATGGCTGCAACAGAACCCTCCCCCCTGGCGAAGAGCACCTCGATCAATACGTGCAGATCAATGACTTCTTTCAGATACCGATTCATGACGTTCCTTTCGTTTGACAAGTGAGCGTATCCGCAGACAGAACAGGACGGCCAGGCAGGTTGCCTGCACCCCTCCTGCCAGCATGAATGTGGCTTGGTAGGCTTGCCGAGTCCCCAAGAGCATGGTCAGCAAGCTGAAGAACAGGCTGACGGCTGTCACGCCAAGGCAGAAGCTCAACTGCCGGTTCAGGGCCCACAAGGTACTGGCCTGGCCAAGTTCCGATGATGCCAATGCTGAAAAGGCAGCGCTTTGCGCGACGCTGGTGCATAAGCTCCCCCCGACACCGAGCAGCGCGTAGGCAATCATCAGTGAAGACGTGCTGTAAGCCAGCGCCAGCAGCGCATAACCCGGTATCTGCAGCGCCAGCCCCAGCAGCAGTAACGGGGTGGGCCCGAATGATCTGTAACACCAGGTGGTGCAAGCGATCGCCAGCGCTGCCCCCACGGTCCATGGCAACATCAGGCTGCCTGCTGCGCTTGCGGTCCATCCAAGGTCGGCCTGAAGGTAAAGCATGGCCAACAGGTTTACGCCGATGAACAGGCCCGGCACAGCCAGGTACAACATCATCGATCCGGCGAAAACGGGCTCTCGCATCACCGAGAAGTCCAGCAGGGGTGCAGCGATACGCCGTGAGTGACGCAGATAGCTGCCGAGCAAGATTGCAGCCAGTGCGGCCCAGGCCATAGCCATGCCACCTTGGCCACCCCCCGCATCAGTCATACCCAGCAAGCCGCTGGCCACCCCTGCCCCAGCCAGTAGCAAGCCTTTGCCATCAAAGGGTTCATTGCGCGCTGCTGCCGGTGGGCGCGGTAACCAGCAAGCACCCAGAAGCAAGGCCAGCAGTGCCATGGGAAGACTGGCGAGCAGCACCCACTGCCAGGGCATCCGTTGCGACAACCAACCGCCTGCCAGGGGTGATACGGCTGGCGCTAGCAAGCCTATGGCCATGATCGCCATGGTCACCCTTGGCCGCTCATGGGCCGAGTACAGGCGGTAGACCAGTGCCTGGCCCAGGGGAATGAACAGCCCGGCGGCAAAACCCTGCAGCCCGCGTAAAGGCAACAGCGTTGCCATCTGCCCCGACCAGGCGATCAGCAGTGTGGCGCCTGAGAAAAACACCAGTGAACCGAGCAGCACCGGGCGCTCGCCCATGCGCTGCCCCAGCCATCGGCTGGGCAACATTCCCAGCATCAGCCCAAGCAGATAGGCCGTACTCACCCAAGCCAGCGTGGCGACATCAGCGTGCAGTGCTTCACCTATTTTCGGTGAAACCACGGCGGTGATGAAGGTATTGATCAGGTCTACGAAGAAACCCAGCAAGTAGAACAGCGTGATGCGACGGCGCAGGTTGAGTAAGGCCACGGTGAACTCCAGTCAGCGAGCGTGACTGTACCCCTGCACCGACAGCGACATAAGTGCTGTAATATCGCCCACACTGTTAACTGATTTTTGACAATGATGCTCGACCTCAATCGCGTTGCCAGCTTTGTCGCCGTTGCAGATAGCGGCAGCTTTACCAAGGCTGCCCAGTTGCTGGGCCAGTCCAAGGCGCGGATCAGCTTCAATGTACGGCGCCTGGAAGCTGAGCTAGGCGCCAGCCTGTTGGCCCGTAACACACGCCGCAGCGTGCTGACCGACTGCGGTGAACGGTTTCTGGTTGAAGCACGTCAGCTGCTTGACCAGGTGGAGCGCGCGACAGCCAGCGTGCAACAGTCATCCGCGGGGCTTGGCGGGCGGTTACGCATCACCAGTACCTCTGCCTTTGCACAGCGTGCAGTGCTGCCGGTGCTGGCAGACATGGCAGAAGCTCATCCGGATCTGTCGATCGAGCACGTAGCGTCATCGCACCTCTGTGACCTGGTTGCTGAACGCTTCGACGTTGCAATCCGGCTAGGCGAGTTGGCGGACTCCGATTACAAGGCCGCCAGGATTGGCGACTATGCCTTGCAGCTGGTCGCCAGCCCGGCGTATCTGCTACGGCACCCGGTTCGCTCAACGGAGGCGCTGGTCAACGTGCACTGGCTGGCTCATACGCACCTGAGCGATGCGCCCTGGCGCTTCTTCAACTCACAGTCCATGACCGAAAGCTGCCAGTTCGTGCGCCCGTCCCGCTTTCAGGCAGATAGCGCAGAGGCGTTGCTGGACATGGCCTCGCGCGGGCTCGGGGTTGCGCTTCTACCAAGCTGGTTGGTAGACGACGCCATCGCGAAGGGTAAGCTCTGCACCGTCCTTGACCCACAACACTTTGCACGGCAACCCATTCATGCGCTGTACCGAAACAGCATGTATGTACCTGCTGCAATACGCATTTTCATTGACCAGCTGGCAGCCCGATGGGCCCTTGAGGAAACCGGGCTGTAACAGCCAGATCACGTTGCGGGTACAGCTCACATGCGTGCAAGCACGCCCTGAATTTCCCCAACCACCTGCCGGGTTGCCTCGTCGATCGCCCCTTCATTGCGGCACAGCACCCAGCCGTGCTCTGCAACGGCACGCTCAAACGCCTCGGTACAGGCCACCTGTTCATCAAGGTTGTAGATCACCGTACTGCCCAGCCCTCGCGTACGCGCTGCGGCTCGTGCCCATGAGGTTTCAGGGGCTGTGACAACCCCGACATGCAAATCGGGCACTTGCACGTTTCGCTCAAGGTTCAGCCGCAAAATCTGGTCGAACGGCACCGTGCGGCGGAACGCAGCATCGGAGGGGTACCAGCGATCAATCAGGATGATGCTGTCAGCTGGCTGCCTGGGCAGCACATGCCGGGAAATCCAGGCGCGGCTCTCGGCAAAGCGCTCGCACACCTTGAACTCCAGGTCCCGGCATGGGCTTCTGGCAAGCTGGTTGACCAGGGCCATGGTCTCGCCCCGGCAAGGGTCGTTCTTTCTTTCACAAAGGCGGATCACCTTGTTCCCGTCCAGCCGCAAG
Organism: Pseudomonas sp. YNh; assembly: GCF_037993085.1. NCBI lineage: Bacteria > Pseudomonadati > Pseudomonadota > Gammaproteobacteria > Pseudomonadales > Pseudomonadaceae > Pseudomonas > Pseudomonas sp. YNh. Next base: position 11,713 of record NZ_JBBMRJ010000052.1, read on the forward strand.
GCTTGAGTGACGGCCTCCAGCAGCGTGGTCTTGCCGGTACCCTTGGGCCCATCAATGGAAACAAACAGCGGGCGGTTCATCGTTCAATACCAGTAGGCTCAGGCGCGGGATGAGACCATTGATCGTGGCTCGGCTTCAAGCGATTCTCTTTCTGCGTCAACCCTGAGCCTTCCAACCCACTTGCTCAAGGGCCGTCAGCAGCCGCTTACCCTGCAGGCCCGGCACCTCTCGCCCATCCTCTGCCTGCATGGTCCTGCCAGCCAGGATCGCGTTGACAATGGCCTCTTCCACCGCCTCGGCCGCTGCTGCGAACAGCGGCGATATATGGTCGTTGTTGACCATCGCCACTTGCGCTGTCATCGGCAGATCGCGGCGATTGTAGTCGGCAGGCGCCAGCCCGGTATTCCCCGTCGAGAATGCCAGGAAGATATCGCCGCTGGAGTCATCGGTGCCGCCACCCGTGCGGGCAATGCCCAGCGCAGCACGTTGCGCCAGCCGTTGGCACTGATGCGGCAGCAACGGTGCATCGGTGGCCAGTACCACCACGATCGAGCCCATGCCGGGGGTATCCTGCTGGTCAAATGGCGTGGGCAGGTCAAGCAACACCCGGCCTACGGGATAGCCATCCACCCGCAGATCGCGGCGCTGGCCATGGTTGGCCTGGACAAAGGCACCCACCGTCCAGCTACCCTGCTCTGCCGGCAATACCCGCGACGCAGTACCGATCCCGCCTTTGAATTCATGGCAGATCATGCCGGTACCCCCCCCTACCGCACCTTCGGTAACGGGCCCGCCACGGGCCGCCCCCAGCGCTTGCTGAACCAGGTCCGCATTTACATGCTGGCCCCAGATGTCGTTCAGCACGCCGTCGTAGGTCTCCATCACCACCGGCATGCACCAGTAGGTCGACGCGTCCGCCAGGGTCGCATGCTCATGGGCGATGAGTGCATCGCGCACCACGCCGACGCTGTGCGTGTTGGTGGTGGCAATGGCTGTCGTCAACAGGCCCGCCTCACGAATCCACTCCAGGCCTGTGGCGTCGCCATTGCCATTGAGCACATGGCAGCCGGCAAAGCACGGTTGATGGCGCGCCGGGCCTTCGCGGGGCTCGATGACACTGACACCGGTGCGTACAGGCTTGCCATTGTGGTGCTTGTCCAGGGTGGCGTGGCCAACCCGCACACCCGGCACATCGGTAATGGCGTTGTGGGGGCCAGGCCGACCAAGGCCCAGCGTGATACCGAAATCGCGTGCTCGCATCTTGTCTCTCGCTCAAAGTTTCTGGAAGGCCGGGCTCAACTTGCCATACGTGCCGTACAACAACACGGAGGTAAGCAGAATGCCAAGAATGATGAAAATGTCCCGGGCTGAAGCCGTACTCAACAGGGTCGTCAACAGGTACCCGGCCCCGGTCACCGCAGCCAAGGCCGGCAGTGGCCACAGCGGCATCCGGTAAGGGTGCTCACGGTCGCGGCGCAGCACGCGGCTGAACAGCGCGCACATCCCGACCACCAGGTACACGCACAGGATCAGCAGCACGGTGAAGGACGTGAGCTCCGACAGGTTGGAACTGAACGTCAAGGCAGCGGAAGGCACGGCGAGGAACAGCGTGGCCAGCCAGGGCGATTCCCACTTGGGGTGAATGCGGATGAAGGCGCGGTTCAGGGTCGGCATCCACAACGCATCCCGCCCGCTGCTGTAGATCACCCGCCCACTCTGGATGACCAGGGCAATGATGGCATTGAACACCGAAAGGAAAATCCCGGCGCTGACCAGGCGCGAGAGTGTTTCGTTGCCATGGGCCGTCAGCAGGTAGCCGATAGGGTCCGGGCTGGCCAGCATCGCCTCAAGCGAGGGTGCCCCTACCAGCAGCGCCACCAGCGGGACCACTTCGATGGCCAGCACCAGCACCAGCGACCACAGCACTGCCTTGGCGATCCCACGCCCGCCACATTTCATGTCTTCGGCCAGCAACACGGCGCCGCCATAACCGTTGAAAGAGAACAGCGCAGTGCCCACCGCACCAATCACCAGCGCCCAGGGCGCCGCGTGCAGTATCCCGTTATCGAGTACCAGCGGGCTGACAAGGCTGCTGACCGGTTGCTGGGCGTGGCCAAAGCCCAACACCACGATCACCATCAGTGCCGCCACCTCAAGGAACAGGCAAATGCCGGTGACCCACGCGTTCAGCTTGATGTTGAGAATGCCAAGCAAATAGCCCAGAGCCACGATCACCAAGGCCACCGTCTGCCCGTCAAGCTGGGTGCCGAGCGCTGCATTCAGGTAAGTGGCTGCCCCCGTGGCCAAGACCGGTGGAATGAACACCAGCATAGCCAGCACGGTAAGGAACGTAGCGTAACCGGCCATCCCGCCAAATACCCGCTTGGCAAACACGTATTCACCCCCTGCCGCACTGTGCGCGCGGCCCAGTTCGGCATAGCAAAGCGCAAACATCAGCGCCAGCACACCACCTAGCACGAAGGCCCAGATCACACCTGTACCTGCCTGGGCGATAGCAAAGGGCGCAATGACGAAGACGGAGCTTGCGGGTGTCACCGATGACACGGTGATGGCGACTACATCTGCGACGCTCAGCGTCGGTTTGAGTTCTGGGGTGGGTGCACTACAGGACGTCATTTGTTCATCCTCACGTTGTTGTTAGTGTCAGAGGCAGAACCAGTAAGCGAAACGTGGCGAGCTCGACGGCCCGCTTGATTGGTATGAAATCTATGCGGCGGCGCCCGGCAGGACAATTCCCACTAAGGGGTACCCCCGGTTGACAGCTGAGGCAAAGCGGGTGCCAATGCCCTACTTCTTTCAAGGACGCTGTCGTGGAAATTCTCTTTCATGAGGTTGCCGGCCACACCGCGCTGGCCAGAACGATCGAGCAGATTGGCAGCCAGCGCTTCTGGCGTCAGCTGATCCTGGTGCTGAGGCACTGGGTGCCGTTCGATAACGCGCTGGCGATGCACTTCCCTCCCCAGGGCGCCCCACAAGTGCTGGAGGAATACGATGCAGCGCCAGCCCCCGCAGCGGGTGAGCTGTACCTCGACGGGTTGTACCTGCTAGACCCTTTCTACCAGGCCGGCCGCGAAGGCTTGGCCAGTGGTTGCTACCACCTGGAAGAAGTGGCCCCGGACCATTTCTGGCAAACGGACTATTACCAGAACTACTTCCAGGACCATGTGCTGGTCGACGAAGTCCAGTTCCTGTTACAGCTGCCCGATGGGGTGTTGTCGCTGTCACTGGGCATGCGCCGCGCTTTCGACGCAACAGAGCTGGGCAAGCTCAACCTGATCAGTGCCTGGGTGCTGGCACTGCTTGGGCAGCACTGGGCGCGTAGTGGCGTGCCGGTGCCCGTGCAGGCGCCGGTTGGCGATGCATTGGCCAGGTTCGCCCAAGGCCTGTTGTCCGAGCGGGAGCTGGAAATCGCCCGCCTTATCCTGCGCGGCTACTCGTCGAAAGCGATGGCGCAACGGCTCGGTATCTCGCCAGAAACCATAAAGGTGCACCGGCGCCACCTATACGCGAAGCTGAACATCTCGTCTCACCCCGAATTGTTTTCAATGTTCATACGGGAGCTGGGGTTCGCAGATGAACGGGGGGAGACCCCATCAGCCTGAAAAGGCAACCACCCGGCAATGCCCAAGGCGGACAATGCCTGCTAGGCTGACGATGGCGGCCGTCCTGGCAGCCTATTCTTTACCCTTAGGCACGGGCCAAATGACCTTCGACCCACAAGTAAACCTGACAAACTGCGACCGCGAACCCATCCAGATCCCTGGCAGCATCCAGCCCCACGGCTGCCTGCTGGCCTGTGATGCATCCGCGACAGTGGTGCTGCGCCATTCGGTCAACGCCCCGCATCTGCTGGGCCTGGCAGGCGATATCAACGGCCAGAAGCTGCACACGGTGCTAGGGGACGAGGTAGCCCATACCCTGCGCAACGCACTGGCCCGTACCCGCGAAGCCTCGCGCCCTGCACTCAGCTTCAGCGTGATGCTGCCCAACGGCCAGGCCTTCGATATCGCCGCCCACCTGTTCAAAGGTACGGCAATCCTGGAGTTTGAACCGGCCGGTGCCAGCATCGCCGAGCCCATCGAGCTGGCCCGTACCCTGATTGCCCAGCTGCGCGAAATCGACCAGACCGGCAAATTGTTCCGCGACGCTGCCCGCTTTGTCCGGGCCGTACTGGGCTACGACCGGGTGATGATCTACCAGCTCGGCGCAGACGGTGCCGGCAAGGTGGTCGCCGAAGCCAAACGTGGCGACCTTGAAAGCTTCATGGGCCAGTACTTCCCCGCCTCCGACATCCCACAGCAGGCCCGAGCGCTTTACCTGCGCAACCCGGTCCGGGTGATTTCCGACGCGCAGTTCAAAACGGTCGCCATCGAGCCGGTCCTTGACCCGTCAGGCGAACCGCTCGACCTGTCCTACGCGCACCTGCGCAGCGTGTCGCCGGTCCATTGCGAGTACCTGTGCAACATGGGCGTGGGCGCCTCCATGTCGATATCGGTCATCGTCAACGGCGAGCTGTGGGGGATGATCGCCTGCCACCATTACGCGCCACGTACCTTGGCCATGGGGCAGCGGGTGGCCGCCGAAATGTTCGGCGAGTTCTTCGCGTTGCATATCGAGACCCTGCGCAGCCGGCAAAAACTCGAAGCCGCCGTGCGGGTTCACAAAGCACTGGACAGCATCGTGCGCGATGCCAACCAGTCAGCGGACATCGATGGGTTCTTCCACTCACGCCTGCCGCGGCTGATGTCGCTGATCCCCTGCGATGGCATCGGCATGTCGTTGCAAGGCCGCTGGGCATCGGCGGGGCTGACATTGCCCAAGGCTGCCGTGCCCGACCTGTTGCGCCTGGCGGATACGGTCGCCGATGGCCGTACCTGGGCGTCCAACCGCCTGTCGATGGTGCACCCTTCGGCCCAGGCGTATTTCACCGATGTGTCCGGCGTGCTGATCATCCCGATGTCGCAGCTGCCGAGGGATTACCTGATCTTCTTTCGCAAGGAGGTCATCGAGACGCTCGAATGGGCCGGGGACCCGAACAAGACCTACGACAGCGGCGCGCTGGGCGATCGCCTGACGCCACGCAAAAGCTTCGCCATCTGGAAAGAAACCGTTCACCAGCAGTCGCTGCCCTGGACCGAACAGGATCGCCAGTTTGGCGATGCCATCCGCACCGCCATCGTCGAAGTGGTGCTGCACAACAGCGAGCTGCTCGCCAGCGAGCGCTCGAAGGCTGAAGTGCGCCAGCGCATCCTTAACGAGGAGCTCAATCACAGGGTCAAGAATATCCTGTCGCTGATTGGTGCGCTGGTTGCCCACCCGACCTCCGAGAGCCAGACCCTCCAGGACTATGTGGCCACCCTCAAAGGGCGTATCCAGGCATTGTCACTGGCCCACGACCAAGTGGTGCGTGGGGATGGTGGCGGCCGCCTGGCAATGCTGCTGGAGGCCGAGCTTTCGCCCTATCGCACTGCTGCCGACGTGATCGAGCTGCAGGGCCCGAACGTCATCCTCGACGCGCGCGCCTACTCGGTGATGGCCCTGGTGCTGCACGAACTGGCCACCAATGCGGCCAAGTATGGTGCGCTATCGCGGGCCGGCGGCAAGCTTGCGGTGAGCTGGGCGATCGACGCCGCCAGCGCCTGCGTCATCAGCTGGCGTGAAAGTGGCGGACCAACGGTACGCCCGCCCAGCCGCACTGGCTTTGGATCGGTACTGATCGACCGCAGTATCCCGTTCGACCTGGGCGGCACCAGCACGGTGGAATATTACCCCGAAGGCCTGCAAGGCGTTTTCCGGATCCCTGACAAGCACCTGACCGTAGCTGACACCTTCGAGCCAGCCATCCCGGTCTCGGCCATGGCCCGCGTAGGCGATACCTTTGCAACACGGGCGGGCTTGTGCGTGCTGATCCTCGAAGACCAGTTGGTGATTGCAGTCGGCTTGGAGCAGATTCTCAACGATGCTCAAATCAAAGAGGTGATCACCGCCAATTCCGAAGCCGAGGCGATGCAATTGCTCGCCCGCCGCACACCGGACGTTGCGATACTGGATGTCAACCTGGGCACCGGCACATCCATTTCCGTGGCCGATGAACTGGTGCGCCGTCAGGTTCCATTCCTGTTTGCCACAGGCTATGGCGATGGCATCAGCATTCCCGAGCACTTGAAGGGCGTCCCCGTAGCGCGCAAGCCTTACGATGCCAATAGCATCCTGGCCAGCCTGCAGGGCCTGTTGGATCGTTGACAGAAGTGACGGACATTGTGCGGCCAGCAAGGCCTGGGGGGATGGCGCGGCAGAAGCCGCTCTTGCAGGAGGACAGCGCCAGCCCTGAGGCTGGCGCCGTACCTTAAGGCTTACACCGCCAGCGCGCGCTCACGCAGCTCGCTGTTGAGGATGCGGTCGTTCTCGCTGTAATCGACCGGGCAGTCGATCACGTGCACGCCTGGGGTCTTGATGCAGTGTTCCAGCAGTGGCAGCAGGCCTTCGGCGCTTTCCACACGGTGGCCGTTCGCACCGTAGGCTTCGGCGTATTTGACGAAGTCCGGGTTGCCGTAGTCCAGGCCGAAATCGGTG
>NZ_JBBMRJ010000053.1:0-17387 GCF_037993085.1 Pseudomonas sp. YNh
TGTGAACAGTCAGAATCGGGCATTTAGTCCCACCACCCCTTCAAGTCTAACCATACAAGCGGGCAAGCCCGCGAAGAGGCCAGGACAGGAGAGCTTGGTCAGCGGACCAGATGCAGGTACTGCATGTGCCGCTCGTACTGGTCGAGGATGTCGTTGATGATCTGCTCCTTGCTGTAGCCCACCAGGTCATAGTTCTGGCTGCCTTCGCTCAGGTGCACCTCCGCCCGGTAATAGCGGCGGTTCTTCAACTCCTGCGTACCCAGCCCACCCAGGGCGAACGATGGCGTGAAGTAGCCACGCATCTGCACCTGGTAAATGAACGGCTGTTCCTCGCCATGGCCAATCTTCAGGCTGACGTTGTCGTGGCTCGGGTCGTCCTGGGTAATTATTACCAGGCCCTTCTGCTCGAACACTTCACGCACGTCGGCAATCGCCGGACGCACCACATCGTCCATGAAGCGGTACACCTCATCACGCGACGGGAAGTGCACCGCCTGGCTCAGGCGCTGGCGCCAACCGCCACGGCCGCGACGTGACTGGGCGAACGGGGCCAGCGAGTGCATCTGCGCGATCTGCCGTTGCGACTCCAGGTAAAACGCCTTGTGCAGCCCCCACATCATGCACAGCAGAATCAGCGAGAACGGCAACGAGGTCAGCACCACCGCCGACTTCAGCGAATCGATGCTGCCCGCGAACAGCAGTGCACTGGTGATCAGCGCCGTCATCGCGCCCCAGAAGATGCGCAGCCAGTTCGGCCCGTCCTCGTCCGCGTCGCCACCCTTGGCCGACAGAGTCGACAGCACCACAGTGCCCGAATCGGCCGAGGTCACGAAGAACACGAAGCTGATGAACACCGTGGTGGCAATCACCGCCTTGCTCCATGGGTAGGTCTCCAGCAGCAGGTACAGGCTCATCGACGGGTTATCCAGTGCCGACTGGCCCAGCGCGGTCATGCCGTGGTTGATCACCTGGTCCAGGGCGCTGTTGCCGAAAATCGACATCCACGCCAGGGTGAAGCCCAGGGGGATCAGCAGCACGCCAAAGACGAATTCGCGGATGGTGCGGCCACGGGAGATACGGGCGATGAACAGGCCCACGAACGGCGCCCAGGCAATCCACCAGGCCCAGTAGAACACTGTCCAGCCGCCCAGCCAGTCGCGGTTATCACCGTAGGCATACACATCAAAACTCTTGCGTGGCAGAGCGCCCAGGTAATCACCCAGGTTCTGGATCAGCGTGTTGAACAAGTGTTGGGTAGGCCCGGCAAACAGCACGAACAACAACAACGCGCAGGCCAGGAACAGGTTGATGTCGCTCATCACCCGCACGCCCTTCTCCACCCCGGCAACGGCCACGGCCACTGCCGCGCCCATCATCAGGGTGATGAGGATCACCTGTACCCACTGGCTGTGGCTGATACCGAACAGGTAGTCCAGGCCGGCGTTCAGGTGCAGTACGCCAAAGCCCATGTCGGCACCCAGGCCGAACACCGTGGCAATGATACCGAAGCCATCCACTGCGTAGCCGATAGGGCCGTTGATGCGCTTGCCGATAAGAGGGTACAGCGCCGAACGCAACGCCAGCGGCAGGTTGTGGCGGTAGGCGAAGTAGGCCAGCGCCATACCGACAAAGGCGAATACGCCCCAGCCATGCAGGCCCCAGTGCAGGAACAGGATCTGCATCGCCTGGCGCCCGGCCTCGGCCGTGCCCGCTTCGCCCTGGGGCGGCTGCAGCATGTGCGTAAGCGGTTCGGAAACGCAGAAGAAGAACAGGGTAATGCTGATACCGGCGGCGAACAGCATGCCGGCCCACGAGAGGTAACTGAACTCGGGTTCGTCGTGGTCGGCACCGAGCTTGATCTTGCCGTAGCCGGACAAGGCGGTGACCACCACGAAGACCAGATACAGCGTCATGGCCAACATGTAGTACCAGCCGACCGTGTTGGCCGCCCAGTTCTGCGCCGCCAGCAGCCAGTCGCCTGCGGCTTGCGGGTTGGAGATGACTACCAGGCCAAAGATGAGGATGAAACTTGCCGCAAAGTAGAACACCGGGGGGTTCATGCGGATTTTGCCGTTGGCGGCGGAAGGGTTCGGTGCACTCATCGGGCGTGCACCTCGTCGAATGACGTGAGGTTCGGAATGAACGGGTTCAGCAAAGGAATCCTCCTGTTGAACACCGGCAGCGGACCAGCGTTTTTACATTGAACAAGCGTTCAAGTTAAACATGGATCGGATTTCAATGCGAATTGGGGCGCTGATTGGCGTCCTCCTGCACTGGCCTCTTCGCGGGCGTGCCCGCTCCCACAGGTACTCCACAAGACCGATTCTTTGTGGGGTACTTGTGGAGCGGGCAAGCCCGCGAAGAGGCCAGTGCAGCCAATATCAATGCCAGATCAGTTCTTGTCCTGGCAATCCAGCTGCAGGTTGGCCTGGGTGATGTTGCTTTCAGCAGGCACACTGCGGGTCAGCCACACGTTACCGCCAATGGTCGAACCCTTGCCGATGGTAATACGCCCCAGCACCGTGGCCCCGGCGTAGATCACCACATCGTCCTCGACAATCGGATGGCGCGGCAGGCCTTTGTGCAGGGTGCCGGACTCATCGCTGGGGAAGCGTTTGGCGCCCAGGGTCACCGCCTGGTAGATGCGCACGCGCTCACCGATGATCGCGGTTTCGCCGATGACCACGCCGGTGCCGTGGTCGATGAAGAAGCTCGGGCCGATCTGCGCGCCGGGGTGGATGTCGATACCGGTGGCCGAATGCGCCAGCTCCGAGCTGATCCGCGCCAGCAGTGGCAGGCCGGCCTTGTACAGGTGATGCGCCAGGCGGTGATGGATGATCGCCAGGATGCCCGGGTAGCACAGCAGCACTTCATCGACGCTGCGCGCGGCGGGGTCGCCGTGATAGGCGGCCAGCACGTCGGTGTCGAGCAGCACCCGCAGTTCCGGCAGCGCAGCAGCAAAGCCCTGGATCAGCTTCAACGCATGGCCATCGACGCTGGCCAGTTCAGCCTTGCTTTGCCGGGCGGCGTAGCGCAACTCCAGGCGCGCCTGGGTCAGCAAGGCGGTCAGCGCGGCATCCAGGGTATGGCCAACGTAGAAGTCTTCGCTCTCTTCGCGCAGGTCCACAGGCCCAAGGCGCATGGGGAACAACGCGCCGCACAGTTGCTCCAGGATCTGCCGCATTGCTTCGCGCGACGGCAACTCGCGCCCGCCCTGCTCGCCAATGCTGCGGCCATTGCGGGTGCGCCATTGCTCACGGGCGCCGCGCAGGCCGCTAACGATGTTGTGCAACTGCCAGTGCGCGGATGAAGGTTGTTCGCTCACGGTTTTCTCCTGCCGTATAGGCCATCTGGTTTTTCGCCAGGCCCGGCCCTTTCGCGGGCACGCCCGCTCCCACAGGTACAGCACCGCTATTGAGCCCTGTGCTGTACCTGTGGGAGCGGGCGTGCCCGCGAAAGGGCCGGGCCTGCCTACATGCGATCCACTCTACGGCAAATCCGCCCCTTGGAAAAAACAACGCTTTATTCCATCCTGCGCTAAGTCAGGCATAAGCCGCGATGACGTAGCGAGCATCCTCGCCTACCCTCAAAGCAGCCAGCACCTGACACAAATCAAAAAGGGAATAACAAAATAATTTTTTATTATTTCCTGGCCTAAGCAGCCAACCCTATAGTCGCCACCTCACTACTTACACAACAAGCGCGGGGCTCTGACATGTCGAAATTCGCCAAACCGCTACTCAACGCCAGCCTGGCCATCCTGCTGGGTGCCGGTCTGCTCGGCCAGGCGTTCGCCGGCGAGCAGTTGAAGACCATCCAGGAAAAAGGCGTGATCAACGTCGGCCTCGAAGGCACCTACCCACCGTTCAGCTTCCAGGACGAGAACGGCAAGCTGGCCGGCTTCGAGGTGGAGCTTTCGGAACTGCTGGCCAAGGAGCTGGGGGTCAAGGCCAAGATCCAGCCGACCAAGTGGGACGGCATCCTCGCCGCGCTGGAATCCAAGCGCCTGGACGTGGTGGTCAATCAGGTGACTATCTCCGAGGAGCGCAAGAAGAAATACGATTTCTCCGAGCCCTACACCGTTTCCGGTATCCAGGCACTGATCCTGAAGAAGAAAGCCGAGCAGTTGAACATCAAGTCGGCGCAAGACCTGGCCGGCAAGAAAGTCGGCGTGGGCCTGGGCACCAACTACGAGCAGTGGGTCAAGCAAGACGTCCCGAAAGCCGAAGTGCGCACCTATGAAGACGACCCGAGCAAGTTCGCCGACCTGCGCAACGGCCGTATCGACGCCATCCTGATCGACCGCCTGGCCGCGCTGGAATACGCGCAAAAAGCCAAAGACACCGAACTGGCCGGCGATGCCTTCTCGCGCCTGGAAAGCGGCGTGGCCCTGCGCAAGGGCGAGCCTGAACTGCTGGCAGCCATAAACAAGGCCATCGACAAGCTCAAGGCTGACGGCACGCTGGCCAAGCTGTCCGAGAAATACTTCGGTGCCGATGTCACCAAATGATTGCTGAAAGCCTGCAACTCGTTGTCGACTCCGCGCCCTTCCTGCTGAAGGGCGCGGGTTATACAGTGCTGCTCAGTGTCGGCGGCATGTTCTTCGGCCTGCTGCTGGGCTTTGCCCTGGCGCTGATGCGGCTGTCGAAGATCTTGCCACTGAACTGGCTGGCGCGGATCTACGTGTCGTTCTTCCGCGGCACGCCGCTGCTGGTGCAGCTGTTCGTGATCTATTTCGGCATGCCGCAGATCGGCATCGAACTCGACCCCATCCCGGCTTCGCTGATCGGCCTGTCGCTGAACATGGCGGCCTACATCTGCGAAATCCTGCGCGCTGCAATTTCCTCGATCGACCGTGGTCAGTGGGAAGCCGCCGCCAGTATCGGCATGACCCGCGTCCAGGCCATGCGCCGGGCGATCCTGCCGCAGGCCTTGCGTACCGCCCTGCCCCCGCTGGGCAACAGCTTCATTTCGCTGGTCAAGGACACTGCCCTGGCGGCGACCATCCAGGTGCCCGAGCTGTTCCGCCAGGCGCAGCTGATTACCGCACGCACCTTCGAAGTGTTCACCATGTACGTGGCGGTCGCGGTCATCTACTGGGTGCTGTGCAGCATCCTCGCGCACTTCCAGAACCGCATGGAAGCGCGGGTCAACCAGCATGACCAGGAGCAATGAGCATGATTGAAGTCAAAGGCCTGACCAAGCGCTTCAAGGGCCAGACCGTGCTCAACGGCATCGACCTGACCGTGCAGCCCGGCGAAGTGGTGGCCATCATCGGCCCAAGCGGCTCGGGCAAGACCACCTTCCTGCGCTGCCTGAACCTGCTGGAAACCCCCGACGCCGGGCAGATCAAGATCGGCGCCATCAGCATTGATGCCAACCGCCCGCTGGGTGGCCAGCAGAGTGCGATACGCCGCTTGCGCCAGCAGGCCGGGTTCGTGTTCCAGAACTTCAACCTGTTCCCGCACCGCACCGCCCTGGAGAACGTGATCGAAGGGCCGGTGATCGTCAAGAAGACGCCCCGCGAGCAAGCCATCGAGCTGGGGCGGCGCCTGATGGCCAAGGTCGGCCTGGCGGGCAAGGAAGACGCCTACCCACGGCGCCTGTCCGGGGGCCAGCAGCAACGCGTGGCCATCGCCCGCGCCCTGGCCATGGAGCCGGAGGTGATCCTGTTCGATGAACCCACCTCGGCACTGGACCCGGAGCTGGTGGGTGAAGTGCTGGCGACCATCCGCGGCCTGGCCGAAGAGAAACGCACCATGATCATCGTCACCCACGAGATGAGCTTTGCCCGCGACGTGGCGAACCGGGTGATTTTCTTCGACAAGGGCGTGATCGTGGAACAGGGCGAGGCCAAGGCACTGTTTGCGGCGCCGAAGGAAGAGCGTACCCGCCAGTTCCTGCGCAAGTTCCTCGGCACCGCTGCCTCCGAGTAAACCTGTTACGGCCTCTTCGCGGGCACGCCCGCTCCCACAGGTGTCGCACCGGTTTCAATACCTGTGCAGTGCCTGTGGGAGCGGGCGTGCCCGCGAAAGGGCCGGCACATCTGTAACAAATCCCTCCTTCTATACATATTCCAAATAGTTAGTTCATAAACTTTTTATAAAGCATTAGGGTATATAAACCGGACCACCGGACCAGCACACTTTTGTCGCGACCAGCTGTAGCGACACAACTTTTTTGTGAGGTCAGGAATGGTCAGGATCACAATCACCCCAGTGCGTATCGCCAGGGCATTGAGTGCAGCCAAGGAGCGGTACTGATGTCCAGCCAGCCAAATACCCAATTCCATAGCGATCTCGACAGCTCGCCCCTGCTGCTGCCGGCCAAGGTACTGCGCAACGACGCCGAAGCCTTGCAAGCGGCCCGCGAACTGGCCGAGGTTGCCCGCGAGCAAGCCGCCCGCCGCGACCAGCAACGCAAACTGCCGTGGGCGGAGATCGAGCTGTTCACCCGCAGCGGCCTGGGCAGCATCAGCGTACCCAAGGCCCACGGCGGCCCCGACGTGTCGTTCGAAACCGTAGCCGAAGTGTTTCGCCTGATCAGCGCCGCCGACCCGGCCTTGGGGCAGATCCCGCAGAACCAGTTCGGCATGCTGCAACTGATTCGCCTGACGGCCACCGAGGCGCAACAGGCGCTGATCTTCCGCAGCGTGCTCGACGGTTGGCGCATCGGCAATGCCGGCCCCGAACGCGGCACCAAGGACACGCTCACCCTCAAGGCCCGGATCACCCGCGCGGGCGATAGCTATCGCATCAGCGGCGAAAAATTCTATTCCACCGGTGCGCTGTTCGCCCACTGGGTAGCAGTGAAGGCACTGGATGACGAAGGCCGCCAGCGCCTGGCGTTTGTGCGCCGTGGCACTCCGGGGCTGCGCATCGTCGATGACTGGTCCGGATTCGGCCAGCGCACCACCGCCAGCGGCACTGTGCTGCTGGACCAGGTGCCGGTAGACGCGGAGCTGGTGATCGACAACTGGCGCCAGCGCGATATCCCCAACATCCAGGGCGCAGCCTCGCAGCTGATCCAGGCGGCGATCGACGCCGGCATTGCCGAAGCGGCAATCGATGATGCGATCACCTTCGTGCGTGAAAAGTCGCGCCCGTGGATTGAAGCCAACGTGGACCGCGCCAGCGACGACCCTTATGTGATCGCCGACATCGGCAGGCTGAAGCTTGAGCTGCACGCCGCCGAAGCGCTGCTGCGCAGGGCCGCGCGAGTACTCGACGAGGTCAATGCTGCGCCCATCGACGCAGCCAGCGCGGCCCGGGCCTCGATTGCCGTAGCCGAGGCCAAGGTGCTGACCACCGAAATTGCCCTGCAGGCCAGCGAGAAGCTGTTCGAGCTGGCCGGCAGCCGCGCCACCCTTGCCGAGTTCAACCTCGACCGCCACTGGCGCAATGCCCGGGTGCACACCCTGCACGACCCGGTGCGCTGGAAGTACCACGCGGTAGGCGCGTACCACCTTAACGGCACCCTGCCTGCGCGGCATTCCTGGATCTGATTTGCTGCCTTTGGGGCTGCTGCGCAGCCCTTCGCGGGCTTGCCCGCTCCCACAGGATTACCGCCGCCTGAACTGGCATCACTCTACCTGTGGGAGCGGGCAAGCCCGCGAAGAGCCGCGAAGCGGCCCCCGGAGAACTCTATGACAATCGCTATCATCACCAGCGACGCCCAGGCCCTGGCCGTCGCCGAAGACATCGCCCAGCAACTGCGCCGCGACAGCGCCCTGCGGGATCGCGAGCGCCGCCTGCCCCACGCCGAACTCGAGCTATTCACCCGCTCCGGCCTGTGGGCCATCAGCGTGCCCAAGGCCTTTGGCGGCGCCGGCGTGTCCAACGTCACCCTGGCCAAGGTCATCGCCCGTATCGCCCAGGCCGACGGCTCGCTGGGGCAGATCCCGCAAAACCATTTCTACGGCCTGGAAGTGCTGCGGGTAAACGGCAGCCCCGAACAGCAACAGCGCCTGTACGCCGAAGTACTCGCCGGCCGCCGCTTCGGCAATGCCCTGGCCGAGCTGGGCACCAAGACCGCCAATGAGCGCACCACCCGCCTGAGCCGAGACGGCGAGGGCTTTCGCATCAACGGCCGCAAGTTCTATTCCACCGGCGCCATCTACGCCCAGCGCATTCCCACCTCGGTCGTCGACGACCAAGGCGTACAGCAGCTGGCGTTCGTCCCGGCCGACAGCCAGGGCCTGCAGGTGATCGACGACTGGAGCGGCTTCGGCCAACGCACCACCGGCAGCGGTTCGGTGGTGTTCGACAACGTGTATGTCAGCGCCGCCGACGTGGTGCCGTTCCAGAGCGCTTTCGAGCGCCCCACCCCGGTTGGGCCGCTGGCGCAAATCCTCCATGCCGCCATCGACACCGGCATCGCCCGTGCCGCCTATGAAGACGCCCTGCACTTCGTGCGCACACGCAGCCGCCCGTGGGTCGACTCCGGCCTGGACAAGGCCACGGATGACCCGCTGACGCTGAAGAGCTTCGGTCACCTGGCGATCCGCCTGCATGCCGCCGAAGCCCTGCTGGAGCGCGCCGGCGAATACCTCGACCGCGCCCGTGACGACAGCACCGCCGACAACGTGGCCGCCGCCTCCATCGCCGTGGCCGAAGCGCGGGCCATCAGCACCGAGATTTCCCTCGCCGCCGGCACCGCCCTGTTCGAACTGGGCGGCAGCCAGGCAACGCTTGCCGAGCACAACCTCGACCGCCACTGGCGCAACGCCCGCGTGCACACCCTGCACGACCCGGTGCGCTGGAAGTATCACGCGATTGGCAACTACTACCTCAACGATGCCAACCCACCACGCCGGGGGACCATCTGATGGCCAGACAGATTCTGCTCAATGCCTTCAACATGAACTGCATCGGGCACATCAACCACGGCCTGTGGACCCACCCACGGGACACCTCGACCCAGTACAAGTCCCTGGAGTACTGGACCAACCTGGCGCGCCTGCTGGAGCGCGGCCTGTTCGACGGGCTGTTCATCGCCGACATCGTCGGCACCTACGACATCTACGGCCAGTCGCTGGACGTCACCCTCAAGGAGTCGATCCAGCTGCCGGTCAACGACCCACTGCTGCTGGTTTCGGCCATGGCTGCGGTCACCCGCCACCTGGGGTTCGGCCTTACCGCCAACCTCACCTACGAGGCGCCGTACCTGTTCGCCCGGCGCCTTGCCACCCTCGACCATCTGAGCAATGGCCGGGTGGGCTGGAACATCGTCACCGGCTACCTGGACAGCGCAGCCCGGGCCATGGGCCTGGCACAGCAGCCGGAGCATGACCGCCGCTATGACCAGGCCGACGAATACCTGCAAGTGCTTTACAAGCTGCTGGAAGGCAGCTGGGCCGACGACGCCGTGGTCGCAGACCGCGAGCAGCGTGTGTATGCCCAGCCCGACAAGGTGCGCAAGGTCAGCCACCACGGCGAGTTCTACAACGTCGAGGGCTATCACCTGAGCGAACCCTCACCGCAACGCACCCCGGTGCTGTTCCAGGCCGGCAGCTCGCAGCGTGGCCTGGCGTTCGCCGGCAACCATGCCGAATGCGTGTTCATCAGCGGCCAGGACAAGGCCGCTACCCGCGCCCAGGTCGACAAGGTACGCGCTGCCGCCCAGGCCGCCGGGCGCGACCCGCAAGCGGTCAAAGTGTTCATGGGCATCACGGTGATCGTCGCCGCCACCGAGCAAGCGGCCCAGGCCAGGCATGCCGAGTACCTGGGCCATGCAAGCCCCGAGGCCGGCGTCGCGCACTTCGCCGCATCCACCGGCATCGACTTTGCGGCCTACGGGCTGGACGAGCCGATTGGCTTCAGCCAGGGCAATGCCATCCAGTCCGCCACGCGCCAGTTGCAGGACAACGCCTGGACCCGCCGTCGGCTGCTTGAACAGCACGCCCTGGGTGGCCGCTACGTAACCCTGGTCGGCTCACCGGAACAGGTGGCCGAACAGTTGATCGCCTGGATCGACGAAACCGGGCTGGACGGTTTCAACCTGACCCGCACCGTCACCCCGGAAAGCTTCGAGGACTTCATCGACCTGGTCATCCCGCAGTTGCAACAGCGTGGCCGCTACAAGACCGCCTACGCCGAAGGCACCCTGCGCGAGAAGTTGTTCCAGGCCGACCACCCGCACCTGCCCGCCGATCACCCGGGCTCGACCTACCGCTTTACCCCAACCCCTGCCCCGACTGGAGCCCTGCACCATGCTTGAGAAACTGTTCCGGCCCGTCGCGGCCTTTGCCCTCACCCTGGGCCTGACCGCCAGTGCCCTGGCTGCCGAACCGCTGAAGATCGGCACCACCTCGGCCTTTGCCATTCCGCTGGAAGCTGCAGTGGAGGAAGCGCACAAGCAAGGCCTGGAAGTGAAGCTGATCGAATTCAGCGACTGGATTGCGCCCAATGTCAGCCTCAACAGCGGCGACATCGACGTGAACTACTTCCAGCACATCCCGTTCCTGGAAAACGCCAAGGCTGCTGCGGGCTTCAACCTGGTGCCTTACGCCTCGGGCATCATCAACAACGTTGGCCTGTACTCGAAAAATTACAAAAGCTTCGCCGAGCTGCCTGAGGGCGCCAGCGTCGCCATCGCCAACGACCCGATCAACAGCGGCCGTGGCCTGCAACTGCTGGCCAAGGCCGGGCTGATCACCCTGAAGCCAGGCGTTGGCTACAAGGCCACCGAAGACGACATCGTCGCCAACCCGAAAAAGCTGAGAATCCTTCAGGTCGAGGCGGTTCAGCTGGTACGCGCCTACGACGACGCCGACCTGGTGCAGGGCTACCCGGCCTACATCCGCCTGGCCAACACCTTCGATGCCACCTCGGCATTGCTGTTCGACGGCCTGGAAAACAAGGAATACGTGATCCAGTTCGTCATCCGCCCGCAAAGCAAGGACGACCCACGGCTGGCCAGGTTCGTCGATATCTACCAGCACTCGCCGGTGGTGCGCGCAGCATTGGACAAAGCCCACGGCAAGCTCTACCAAGCCGGCTGGGAAGGCTGACATGAGCCAGGCCAGCGCGCTCAGGGCGCCTACACCACAACCATTGCCGCCAACGGTCAAGGAACAGGCCCTGCGCCCGGAAGTCAATGAAGCCCATGTGCGCTTCATCGGCCTGG
The DNA here is from genome assembly GCF_037993085.1 of Pseudomonas sp. YNh. NCBI lineage: Bacteria > Pseudomonadati > Pseudomonadota > Gammaproteobacteria > Pseudomonadales > Pseudomonadaceae > Pseudomonas > Pseudomonas sp. YNh. The sequence continues at coordinate 11,128 of NZ_JBBMRJ010000053.1, forward strand.
GCAAGACCTACCCTGGCCAGACGCAACCGGCCTTGCAAGGCATCGACCTGAACATCCGCCATGGCGAGATCTTCGGCATCATCGGCCGCAGCGGTGCCGGCAAGTCTTCCCTGCTGCGCACCATCAACCGCCTGGAGCAACCCAGCCAGGGCCGGGTACTGATCGACCAGGTGGACATCGCGCCCTTCGACGAGGACCACCTGGTCGCGCTGCGCCGGCGCATCGGCATGATCTTCCAGCACTTCAACCTGATGTCGGCCAAGACCGTGTGGCAGAACGTCGAGCTGCCGTTGAAAGTGGCCGGCGTGGCCAAGGCCGAGCGCCAACGCAAGGTGCGCGAGCTCCTGGAGCTGGTCGGCTTGCAGGAGAAACACCACGTGTACCCGGCGCAACTGTCCGGCGGGCAGAAACAGCGCGTGGGCATTGCCCGGGCGCTGGTGCATGACCCCGAGATTCTGCTGTGCGACGAGGCCACCTCGGCGCTGGACCCGGAAACCACCGCTTCGATCCTTGAGTTGCTGCGCGACATCAACCAGCGCCTGGGCCTGACCATCGTGCTGATCACCCACGAAATGGCGGTGATCCGCGATATCTGCCACCGGGTGGTCGTGCTGGAGCGCGGCGAAGTGGTCGAGCAGGGCGAAGTCTGGCGGGTGTTCGGCGCACCACGCCATGAGGTCACCCGCACCCTGCTTGCACCGTTGCAGGCCAGGTTGCCTGCCGCGCTGCAAGCCAGCTTGCGGGCGAGCCCGGTTAGCCGCGACGGCGCTTTGGTACTGAAACTGACCTTGCTCGGCGAACCCGAGCTGTCTGCCCTGTTCAACGACCTGGGCGGCCGCGTGCGCCTTCTGCAGGGCGGCGTGGAAACCATTGGCGAGCATGCCTTGGGGCAACTGATCCTGTCGGTGCAACACTCGCCGCACGATACCCATCAACTGCTGGAACGTGCCCGCCGCTGGGCCGAGGACGTGGAGGTACTGGGCCATGTGGTTTGATCGCCTGCTGGAAGGCTTGCTCGATACCTTGCTGATGGTCGGCGTGTCGTCGCTGATCGCCCTGCTGGTGGGGGTGCCGATGGCGGTGCTGCTGGTCACCAGCGACAAGGGCGGAATCTTCGAGGCACCGCTGCTGAACCGGGTGCTGGGCGCCTTCGTCAACCTGTTCCGTTCGATCCCGTTCCTGATCCTGATGGTCGCGCTGATCCCCTTCACCCGCCTGGTGGTAGGCACCACCTACGGCGTGTGGGCGGCGGTGGTGCCGCTGACCATTGCCGCCACGCCGTTTTTTGCGCGGATTGCCGAGGTCAGCCTGCGCGAAGTCGACCATGGTTTGGTGGAAGCCGCACAGGCCATGGGCTGCCGGCGCTGGCACATCGTCTGGCACGTGCTGTTGCCCGAGGCGCTGCCGGGCATCGTCGGGGGTTTCACCATTACCCTGGTGACCCTGATCAACTCCTCGGCCATGGCCGGGGCAATCGGTGCCGGCGGCTTGGGGGATATCGCCTACCGGTATGGCTACCAGCGCTTTGACAGCCAGATCATGCTGACCGTGATTGCCATGCTGGTGGCGTTGGTGGCGTTGATCCAGCTGGGTGGGGACCGCCTGGCGAAGGGCCTGAACAAGCGATAGACGGGGCCGCAAAGCGGCCCCAGGGTCTCAATCCCAGCGAAGATCTTCAGCCGGCACCGGCCGCCCGAACCAGTACCCCTGCCCCAGCTGACACTGCTCCAGCAGCAGGAAGCTGGCCTGCTCCGCCTGCTCGATGCCCTCGGCATGCACCTGCATGCCCATGCTGCGTGCCAGGGCAATGATTACCCGCACGATCGCGATGTCATCCTCATCCAGAGGCAACCCGGCCACGAAGCCCTGATCGATCTTCAGCTTCTGCACCGGCAAACGCTTGAGCCGCAGCAACGACGAATACCCGGTGCCAAAGTCGTCGATGGCCAGGGTCACCCCCAGCTCGCGTAGACGATGCAGTTGCTCCAGCGCCACTTCCGGGTCTTCCATCACCGCGCTTTCGGTCACTTCCAATTCCAGCAGGGCCGGAGCCAGGCCAGTCTCGTGCAGCACCTCGGCCACCTGCCGGTACAGTTCATGCTGGCCAAACAGGCGGCTGGAAATGTTCACTGCCACAAACGCCAGCTGCCGGCCTTCGGCCTGCCACTGCACCATTTGCCGACAGGCCTGGCGCAGCACCCAGGTGTCAATTTCGGCAATCAGCCCGGTGCGCTCGGCAATCGGGATGAACTCCCCCGGCGGCACCAGGCCCCGCTGGGGGTGCTGCCAGCGTACCAGTGTCTCGACCCCTACCTGTCGGCCTGTCGCCAGGTCATGTACCGGCTGGAAGTAGGCCCGCAGCTCATTCTGCTCCAGTGCCCGGCGCAGCTCACCGGCGGTCTCGACCCGGTGCTGGGCGTGAGCGGTCAGCTCTTCGGTGTACAGCGCATAGCAGGCACGCCCGTTGCTTTTGGCCTTGTACAACGCCGCATCGGCATTACGCAGCAACTGCTCGGCGCTCAAGGCGTCGCTGGGGAACAGGCTGATACCGACGCTGGCACTGATGAACAGGCGATTATCCTCGAACACGAACGGCTCGCGCATGCGTTCGATAATGCACTGCGCCAGCTTGCCCGCCTGGCCGACCTGCTGGCAGTTCTCGGCCAGCACACCGAACTCGTCGCCACCCAGGCGTGCCAGGGTTACGCCATTGCCCAGCACCTCGCCCAGGCGCTCGCCCACCAGCTTCAGCAACTGGTCACCGATGGTGTGGCCCAGGCCGTCGTTGATACTCTGGAAATGGTCCAGGTCCAACAGCAGCAGGGCACAACCGCGCTTGTTGGCCTGGGCGGCCGCCAGGGCCTGCTCGACCCGGTCGGTGAACAGCAGGCGGTTGGGCAGGCCGGTCAGCGGATCGTGGTGCGCCAGGTAGGCCAGCTCCTGTTCCGAATGCTTGATCGCACTGATGTCACTGAACACCGCTACGTAATGGCTCAGCTCACCGTCGTCATCGCGGATGGCGCAGATGGTCTGCCATTGCGGGTAGATTTCGCCGCTTTTGCGCCGGTTCCAGATTTCGCCGCTCCATTCGCCCTGCTCGGCCAGGGTGGCAAAGATCTGCTGGTAGAACGCCTGGCCGTGGCGGCCCGATTTGAACTTGCTCGGGCGATGGCCGATCACCTCGTCCTGCTGGTAGCCGGTGATGCGCATGAAGGCACGGTTTACGTGCACGATCAGGCCTTGGCGGTCGGTAACCAGTACGCCTTCGAGGGTACTGTCGAACACCGCAGCGGCCATTCGCAGCCGCTCGCGGTCCTCGCAGCGCAAGCGCGCACCGACACCGATGAAGTTCAGCAGCCGCACGCGCGACACATAGATCAGCACGGCACTGAACAACACCCACAGCACCACGTTGATCTGCCGTCCCACGGTCAGTGCCAGGGGGTCGTCAGTCATGCCGTGCAGCATCACCTCGGCGAGCGCCAGCCAGAGGATCGAGAGCACCACATACAGCGCAGCCATGCGCAAGGCGTCGCGAACGGAAACAGACATGTCGGGTGGGATTGCCCATCAGAAAAGAATGGCGATTATAAAGGTTCTGCTGCTCTGTGGGAGCGGGCATGCCCGCGAAGACGGCAACTCGGCGCATGGCACCGGCGTTGCCGGTGTTCGCGGGCACGCCCGCTCCCACATGGATGGCCTGAAATATCGCGTCGTCAGCTTTGACTGGTTTTATTTCCCTGCCAAGGGATAATCACCCCCTCCTCCTGCATTCCGAGGGTTTTTACACCTATGTGGTACTACGGCCTGCTCGACTTGTCGGCCTGGCAACTGGTCGGCATCACCTTGTTGATGACCCACGTGACCATCGTCAGCGTCACGGTCTACCTGCATCGCTACTCCGCGCACCGGGCCCTGGAGCTCAATGGCGCGCTCAAGCACTTCTTCCGCTTCTGGCTGTGGCTGACCACGGCGCAGAACACCCGCGAATGGACCGCCATCCACCGCAAGCACCACGCCAAGTGCGAAACCCCCGACGACCCGCACAGCCCGGTGCACAAGGGCCTGGGAACGGTGCTGCGCAAGGGCGCCGAACTCTACCGCGAAGAGGCACGCAACCCCGAAACCCTGCGCATCTACGGCAAGAACTGCCCGGATGACTGGATCGAGCGCAACCTCTACTCGCGCTACAAGCTGGGTGGCATCGCCTTGATGGCCGTGATCGACCTGCTGCTGTTTGGCACCATCGGCATCACCATCTGGGCGGTGCAGATGATGTGGATCCCGTTCTGGGCTGCCGGCGTGGTCAATGGCCTGGGCCACGCGCTCGGCTATCGCAACTTCGAATGCCGCGACGCTGCCACCAACCTGGTGCCGTGGGGCATCGTCATCGGCGGCGAAGAGCTGCACAACAACCACCACACCTACCCCAACTCGGCCAAGCTTTCAGTCAAGCGCTGGGAGTTCGACATGGGCTGGGCCTGGATACGCCTGTTCTGCCTGTTGCGCCTGGCCAAGGTGCAGCGCGTGGCGCCGATTGCCCACCGTGTGGCGGGCAAGGCCAGCCTGGACATGGACACTGCCATGGCCATCCTCAACAACCGCTTCCAGATCATGGCCCAGTACCGCAAGCTGGTGATCGGCCCGCTGGTGAAACAGGAACTGGCCCGCGTCGATGCGTCGGTGCGTCACCACTTCCGCCGTGCCAAACGCCTGCTCTCGCGCGAAACCAGCTTGCTGGAAGACCGCCACCATGTGCGTATCGAGTCAATGCTTGCCCATAGCCAGGCGCTGAAGACCATTTACGAAAAGCGCCTGGCCCTGCAGCAGATCTGGGCGCGCACCAGCGCCAACGGCCACGACATGCTGTCTGCCATGAAGGACTGGATACACGAGGCCGAAACCAGCGGCATCCACGCCCTGCGCGACTTCGCGGCGCAGCTCAAGACCTACTCCCTGCGCCCCACCGGCGCCTGACCGCCGTTGATCGGCACGCCCCATTGCGGTGCGTGCCGTTCGGAACTTAGCCACCTCGACGCCACTCAAATCTGGCACATCGCCCGCGTGGCGGGCCGGATGCTGGCCGCACGCTTTTACGTCGAGACCCGCTTCGTGCACATGGCCAAGAACATTCCAACAATATTGCCCGGCACCTCACCTCCCGAAGCCGCCCAGACTTTACTGGCGCTACTCCACGCCCAAGGCGAGGTTGCCCGCCTGAGTGAGCGCGACCAGCTGTTCAGCTCATTGCTCGACAGCGTCAATGCGGTGCTCTGGGCCTTCGATTGGGAAACCCGCCAGGTGCTGTACGTCAGCCCCGCCTACGAGCGCATCTTCGGCCGCCCGGTGAGCCTGGTGCTGGCCGACTACAACGAATGGCGCGACAGCATCTACCCCGACGACCTGGAGTTCGCCGAGCGCAGCCTGGCCCAGGTGCTGATCAAGGGCGCGGTGGAAGACCGCGAATACCGTATTCTCAATGCCGACGGCCAAGTGCGCTGGCTGAGCGACAAGTGCTACATCAACCAGCAGCGCGAGGACGACCGGGTGATCATCGTCGGCATTGCCGAAGACATCACCGAGAAAAAGCAGCTTGAAAGCGAGTTGCAACGCCTGGCCACCACCGACGTGCTGACCCAGAGCAGCAACCGCCGGCACTTCTTCGAATGCGCCCAGCAGGCCTTCGACACTGCCCGCGAAGACGGTACGCCGCTGGCCTTCCTGTTGCTGGATATCGATGATTTCAAGGTCATCAACGACAGCTATGGCCACCAGGAAGGTGACCAGGTGCTGCAACGCATCGCCGACAGCGGCAAGGCCGTGCTACGCCGTGGCGACCTGTTCGGGCGCATTGGCGGTGAGGAGTTTGCCGCGATATTCCCGGGTTGCGATGCGCAGATGGCGGAACAGGTTGCCGATCGCCTGCAGCGGGAAATCCAGCGCTTAAGCTTCAACCACGGCGAACAGACATACGGGGTGACAGTGAGCCAAGGGCTGACCGGGCTGACCGAGGAAGATGTGGCACTGGACAGCCTGTATGCCCGGGCCGATGCGGCGATGTACCAGGCCAAGCGGCAGGGCAAGAACCAGATCGTCCGCGGCTGACCCCTCCCCCGCAGATAAGGGTATGGCTGGGGCTGCTTTGCAGCCCTTCGCGGGCTTGCCCGCTCCCACAGGTCCGGCTGGAATACGCTGCGCCTGTGGGAGATTCTATGGTTTTCAGCAAGGCGCTTTCCCACCCTTGGTGACATATTCGTCCT
>NZ_JBBMRJ010000054.1:0-16473 GCF_037993085.1 Pseudomonas sp. YNh
ACTCGAACCCGCGACCCCCGGCGTGACAGGCCGGTATTCTAACCGACTGAACTACCGCTGCGCTATACATCGAGTGGTGGGTGATGACGGGATCGAACCGCCGACCCTCTGCTTGTAAGGCAGATGCTCTCCCGGCTGAGCTAATCACCCTTCGTCTCGGTGTGGCGCGCATTCTACGGACGACCCCGCACCCTGGCAAGCACTTTTTAAACTTTTTTCAAAAAAAACTTCATTCCTTTCAAAGGCCTAGCGTTGCCGGGTGTTTCTTTCACGCATAAGCCACTGCTGGCCCTCTGACAGGGTTGGCCTCAGAGCTCCGCTCGGAGAATAATGCCCGCCTTATGCATTAAGGAGAGTTACCCCTCATGTGGTTCAAGAACCTGCTGACCTACCGCCTGACCCAGGAAGTCCCGTTCGAGCCTGAAGCGCTGGAAGCCGCACTGGCCAGCAAGCCGGCCCGCCCCTGCGCCAGCCAGGAGCTGACCACCTACGGTTTCGTCGCGCCGTTCGGCAAAGGCGAAGACGCTCCCCTGGTGCATGTCAGCGGCGAGTTCCTGCTGATTGCCGCACGCAAGGAAGAACGCATCCTGCCGAGCAGCGTGGTCAACGACGCGGTCAAGGAAAAGGTCGAAGAGATCGAGACCGAGCAGATGCGCAAGGTCTATAAAAAAGAACGCGACCAGATCAAGGACGAGATCATCCAGGCTTTCCTGCCGCGTGCGTTCATCCGCCGCTCGATGATCTTCGCCGCCATCGCCCCGCGCCTGGGTGTGATCCTGGTCAACTCGGCCAGCGCCAAGCGCGCCGAAGACCTGCTGTCGACCCTGCGTGAAGTGATGGGCTCGCTGCCGGTGCGCCCGGCCACGGTGAAGATTGCGCCAACCGCCACCATGACCGACTGGGTCAAGTCGCAGCAAACCGCCGAAGGCTTCTATGTACTGGACGAGTGCGAACTGCGTGACACCGCCGAAGACGGCGGTATCGTGCGCTGCAAGCGCCAGGACCTGACCGGCGAGGAAATCCAGTTGCACCTGAGCACTGGCAAGGTGGTAACCCAGCTTGCCCTGGCCTGGCAGGACAAGCTGTCGTTCATTCTGGACGACAAGATGGTGATCAAGCGCCTGAAGTTCGAAGAGCTGCTGCAGGAGCAGGCCGAGCAGGACGGTGGCGATGAGGCTGCGCAGCAGTTCGATGCCAGCTTCCTGCTGATGATGATGACCTTTACCGAGTTCCTGCCGGTGTTGTTCGAGGCGCTGGGTGGGGAGGAGATTCCGCAAGGGGTCTGATGTGTCTTGAGATGCCAGTGCAGGCCTGAAGGCCATTTTGCCTGCACCGGCCCTGCTGCCGGCAAGCCAGCTCCCACAGGTACGCCACGGTTTTCAGAACCTGTGGCGTACCTGTGGGAGCTGGCTTGCCGGCGACAGGGCCCTGGAAATTCACAAAGCTATCAGTAGAAAAGGAATTGCCCCATGCGTGCCCTCGCCGCCTTAAGCCGCTTCGTCGGCAATACCTTCGCCCTGTGGGTGCTGGTGTTTGCCGTGCTGGCCTTTTTGCTACCGCAATGGTTCATCGCCCTGAAGGTCGCCATCGTGCCGCTGCTTGGGCTGGTGATGTTCGGCATGGGCCTCACCCTCAAACTCGACGACTTCGCCGCCCTCGCCCGCCAGCCCTGGCGGGTGATGCTGGGGGTGGTCGCGCACTTCGTGATCATGCCGGGCATGGCCTGGCTGCTGTGCCAGCTGTTCCACCTGCCGCCGGAAATTGCCGTGGGCGTGATCCTGGTCGGCTGCTGCCCGAGCGGCACCGCCTCGAACGTGATGGTCTGGCTGTCGCGTGGTGACCTGGCGCTGGCCGTGGCGATTGCTGCAGTCACCACGCTGCTGGCACCACTGCTGACCCCGGCGCTGATCTGGTTCCTGGCGTCGGCCTGGTTGCCGGTGTCCTTCATGGATATGTTCTGGTCGATCCTGCAGCTGGTGATGCTGCCGATCGTGCTCGGCGTGCTGGCCCAGCGCCTGCTCGGTGCCCGGGTGCAGGCGGCGGTGCAGGTACTGCCGCTGGTGTCGGTGGTGAGCATCGTGATGATCGTGTGCGCGGTGGTGGCGGCCAGCCAGGCGAAGATCGCCGAATCGGGGCTGTTGATCATGGCGGTGGTGATGCTGCACAACAGCTTTGGTTATTTGCTGGGGTACCTGACCGGCAAGCTGTGCAAGTTGCCGCTGGCCCAACGCAAGTCGCTGGCGCTGGAGGTGGGGATGCAGAACTCCGGGCTGGGGGCGGCGCTGGCGGCGGCGCACTTTTCGCCATTGGCGGCAGTGCCCAGTGCGTTGTTCAGTGTTTGGCACAATATTTCCGGGGCACTGCTGTCGACCTGGTTCCGGCGGATGGATGAGCCTGCGGTTGAACCTGAAGAAGCGGAACCGGCCGGGCACTGATGGTGCCTGTGCTGGACTCTTCGCGGGTAAACCCGCACCCACAGGGATCAGCACAGACTTGCCCTGAAGGCTGCAGATAGGCACCATATTGCCCACTGTGAGGACGGCCTCACGACGCACCGCGTGACCATTCCGGGGACGGCCCCATCATTCAAACGATGGAGACACACTCATGTCCTGGATCATCCTGTTCTTCGCCGGCCTGTTCGAGGTCGGCTGGGCCGTAGGCCTTAAATACACCGACGGCTTCAGCAAACCGATCCCCACCGTACTCACGGTCGGCGCCATGGTCATAAGCCTGGGCCTGCTGGGCCTGGCCATGAAAGAACTGCCGCTGGGCACCGCCTATGCCATCTGGACGGGTGTTGGCGCAGTCGGCACAGTCATCGCCGGGATCATCCTGTTCGGCGAGTCCATGGCCCTGGTGCGGCTGGTCAGTGTGGCGCTGATCATCTGCGGCCTGGTCGGCCTGAAAGTCAGCGCCAGCTAACCCACTCCCCTATCGCAGGTCACCGCGCAGGCGGCTGACCTGCTCGCGCAACAGCTCAGGCTGCGCTGCCTCCACCGGGATGGCGGCGCCCGCCACGATGGTTACCCGCGACCACAGGCGCTTGAAGAAGCCCTTGGCCGGGTCGCGGCTGAAGAAGCTGCCCCACAGCCCTTGCAAAGCCAGCGGAATCACCGGCACCGGTGTTTCTTCGAGGATGCGGTTGACGCCACCCTTGAACACATCGATCTCACCATCGCCAGTCAACTTGCCCTCCGGGAAGATGCATACCAGCTCTCCATCGGCCAGGTACTTGGCAATGCGTGCGAACGCACGTTCGTACGTGGCGGGGTCTTCGTTGCGACCGGCAATCGGGATGGCGCCTGCGGTGCGGAACACGAAGTTGAGCATTGGCAGGTTGTAGATCTTGTAATACATCACAAAGCGGATTGGCCGGCGGATTGCTCCTCCCAGCAGCAATGCATCAACGAACGACACGTGGTTGCACACCAGCAGCGCCGCGCCTTCGTCGGGGATGCGCTCAAGGTCGCGGTGCTGCACGCGGTACATCGAATGGCTGAGCAGCCAGATCAGGAAGCGCATGGTGAATTCGGGCACGATCCTGAAGATGTAGGCGTTGACCGCGATATTTAGCAGCGACACCACCAGGAACAGCTGCGGGATGCTCAGCTCGGCAAGCCCCATGAGGATGATGGTAAGCACCGCCGACACCACCATGAACAAGGCATTGAGGATGTTGTTGGCCGCAATCACCCGGGCGCGCTGGTCTTCGGCCGTGCGTGCCTGAATCAGCGCATACAGCGGCACAATGTAGAAGCCACCGAACACGCCAAGGCCCACGATCGACAGCAGGATCCACCAGGCCTGGCCTATGCCCAGCAGCGCCAGCCAGTCGTGCGGCGCAGCTGCAGCCGGTACATCGCCGGAGTGCCACCACCACAGCAGGCCGAACAGGGTCAGGCCGAACGAGCCGAACGGCACCAGGCCGATCTCTACCTTGCGCCCGCTAAGCCTCTCGCACAGCAACGACCCCAGGGCAATGCCCACCGAGAACAGCGTCAGCACCAGGGTGACCACCGTGCCATCGCCGTGCAGCCAGTCCTTGGCGTAGGCCGGGATCTGCGTGAGGTAGATGGCACCGACAAACCAGAACCACGAGTTACCCACGATCGAGCGCGATACGGCGGGCGGCTGCCCCAGGCCCATGCGCAGGATCGCCCACGACTGCCTGAAGATGTTCCAGTCCAGCGGCATGCTCGGCGAGGCGGCCGCGGCCCGCGGGATCCAGCGGCTGGCCAGGTAGCCGAGCACAGCAGTGCCGACCACGCCGCCGGCCACCACCGTGGCATAGCTGTCGGCCGACATCATCACGCCGGCGCCGATGGTGCCGGCCAGGATGGCGAGGAAGGTGCCGGTTTCCACCAGCCCGTTACCGCCGACCAGTTCCTCCTCGCGCAGGGCCTGCGGCAGGATCGAGTACTTCACCGGGCCGAACAGCGCCGAGTGGGTACCCATGCCGAACAGCGCCACCAGCATCAGCGCCAGGTGGTTGGTGATGAAGCCAAGCGCACCGATTGCCATGATGACGATCTCGGCCAGCTTGATCGCACGGATCAGCGCGTCCTTGGCGAACTTCTCGCCAAACTGCCCGCCCAGCGCCGAAAACAGAAAGAACGGCAGGATGAACAGCAAGGCGCACAGGTTGACCCAGATCGAACGGTCACCGTCGCCCAGGCTGAGCTTGAACAGGATCGCCAGGATCAGCGATTGCTTGAACAGGTTGTCGTTGAAGGCACCCAGCGACTGGGTGATGAAAAACGGCAGGAAGCGCCGCTTGCCGAGCAATGTGAATTGCGAGGAGTGACTCATCGTCCTTGGTCCTGAAGGCTTTTCAATTGGAGGCGCGCCGGGCACGTCAGGCCACAAATCTGCATGGGAAATGCCTTGGCTGGCAAGCCTACACGCTTTTTGCAGAAGCAGCCGAGGCGCTCCTGCAGGTGCCCTATGTGGCTTATGCTTGTGCTCGGCAAACCAGAACAACAAGGACGTGGTAATGCTCGCCGCCCTGAAACGCTACCCGCACACCGTACGCCTGCTACTGCTGACCACCTTCACCCTCACGGTCGCCCGCGCCCTTACCCTGCCCTACCTGGTGGTGTACCTGGCCGACAACTTCCAGCTGCCGATCAGCCAGATCGGCCTGCTGATAGGTGGCGCGCTGATCATCGCTTCGCTGCTGAGCCTGTATGGCGGCCACCTGGTCGACACCTTGCGCAACCACACGCTGGTCAGCGCCAGCACCCTGCTGTTCGCCCTGGCCTTCATCGCCGCGGTCGTCAGTGAATCGGCGCTGTTGTTCTTTTTGTGCCTGGTGCTGATCAACCTGGCGCTTGCAGTGGTCGACATCGCCGCCAAGGCAGGCTTCTGTGCCTTGCTGCCAGTGGAAGAGCGGGCCGAGGTGTTCGCCATCAAGTACACCCTCAGCAACGTCGGCTACGCCGCAGGCCCGCTGCTGGGGGTCGCCATGCTGGAACTGGACGACCACATGCCGTTCATCGCCTCGGCCCTGCTTGGCCTGGGCATGTGCCTGGCCTACTGGCGCCTTGGCGACCGTGACCTGCAGGCGAGCGCACCGGACAAGCCTGCGGCCGGCTTCGGCCAGGTGGCGCTGGGGCTGGCGCGTGACCGCCGGCTGGTGTATTTCACCCTGGGCGGGGTGCTGAGCGCGGTGGTGTTCGGCCAGTTCACCGCCTACCTGTCGCAGTACCTGGTGGTAACCAGCAGCCCGACGGAAGCGGCGCGGCTGGTCGGCTACCTGGTCACCACCAACGCGGTGACGGTGATTGCCCTGCAGTACCTGATTGGCCGACGCATCAGTCGTCAGCACCTGATGCCCTGGTTGCTGGCCGGCATGGCCCTGTTCATCGCAGGGCTGCTGGGCTTTTCGTTGGCAGGCTCGGTGCTGGCCTGGTGCCTGGCGATGCTGGTGTTCACCCTGGGCGAGATCATCGTGATCCCTGCCGAATACATGTTCATCGACCTGATCGCCCCGGAGCACTTGCGCGGGGTGTATTACGGCGCGCAGAACCTGTCCAACCTGGGGGCGGCGCTGGGGCCGGTGATGGTGGGGTTTGCCCTGGTGCACCTGTGGCCGGGGGCAATCTTCTACCTGCTGGTGTTGTCGGTGTTGCTGGCGGGGGTGTTTTATGGGTTGGGCACCCGAAAAAATTGATGTTTTGTTTCAGATCAATCGCGAGCAAGCTCTCGCCTACAACCATCGTCTGCGCTGACGAAGCGGCGCCTGCGTGCCAGACTGGTTGATCGGGACCGCGTTATATTTTTTGCTTCGGAGTCTTCATGTCGTTGTCCAGCGGGCTGATCGCCGTGGTCGCCCTGGCCTATATGGCCGTCATGTTCGCCATCGCCTTCTATGGTGACCGCCGCAGCACGCCGTTGCCGCCGAAACTGCGCGCCTGGGTGTACAGTTTGTCGCTGGCCGTTTACTGCACCAGCTGGACCTTCTTCGGCGCCGTCGGCCAGGCCGCCGAACAGCTCTGGGCATTCCTGCCGATCTACCTGGGCCCGGTGCTGCTGATGGTCTTCGCGCCCTGGGTGCTGCAGAAGATGGTGCTGATCAGCAAACAGCAGAACATCACCTCAATCGCCGACTTCATCGCCGCACGCTACGGCAAGTCGCAAACCCTGGCGGTGGTGGTGGCGCTGATTTGCCTGGTCGGTGTGCTGCCGTACATCGCCCTGCAGCTCAAAGGCATCGTGCTGGGCGTCAACCTGCTGATCGGGGCCAACGCCGACGCCACTGGCACCCGCGTGCAGGACACCGCGCTGGTGGTGTCACTGGTGCTGGCACTGTTTGCCATCGTGTTCGGCACCCGCAGCCTGGACGTGACCGAACACCACCGGGGCATGGTATTGGCGATTGCCTTCGAATCGCTGATCAAGTTGCTGGCCTTCCTGGCCGTGGGCATTTTCGTCGTATTCAACCTGTATGACGGCTTTGACGACCTGTTCAGCCAGGCTCGCCAGTCGATCCACTTGCAGGACTATTGGCAAGAGACCATCAACTGGCCGTCGATGGTGGTGCAAACCGCTGTGGCGATGATGGCGATCATCTGCCTGCCGCGACAGTTTCACGTCACCGTGGTGGAGAACATCGAGCCCCAGGACATGCGCCTGGCGCGCTGGGTGTTCCCGATGTACCTGGCGCTGGCCGCGCTGTTCGTGGTGCCGATTGCCCTGGCCGGGCAGATGCTGCTGCCGGGCACGGTGATCTCCGACTCGTTCGTCATCAGCCTGCCACTGGCCGAGGCGCACCCGAGCCTGGCCCTGCTGGCATTCATTGGCGGCGCATCGGCAGCCACCGGCATGGTCATCGTCGAAGCGGTGGCGCTGTCGACCATGGTGTCCAACGACATGCTGCTGCCCTGGCTGCTGCGGCGCAACAACGCCGAGCGGCCGTTCGAGGCGTTCCGCCACTGGATGCTCTCGGTACGCCGGGTAACCATCGTGGTGATCCTGCTGCTGGCCTACGTCAGCTACCGCCTGCTGGGCTCCACCGCCAGCCTGGCAACCATCGGCCAGATCGCCTTCGCCGCCGTCACCCAGCTCACCCCGGCCATGCTCGGCGCGCTGTACTGGAAGCAGGCCAACCGCCGCGGCGTGTTCGCCGGCCTGGCGGCAGGTATCTTCCTGTGGTTCTACACCTTGGTCCTGCCGATTGCCGCGCACAGCCTGGGCTGGTCACTGCAGCTGTTCCCAGGGCTGGCTTGGCTGCATGGCAACCCGCTGGGCCTGCCGATCAGCCCGCTGACCCAAGGGGTGGTGCTGTCGCTGGCAGGCAACTTCACCCTGTTCGCCTGGGTTTCGGTATTGTCGCGCACACGGGTTTCCGAACACTGGCAGGCCGGCCGCTTCATCGGCCAGCAGACCAGCGCCCGCCCCAGCAGCAAGCCACTGCTGGCGGTGCAGATCGACGACCTGCTGACCCTGGCCTCGCGTTTTGTCGGTGAGGAACGCGCCCGGCAGAGCTTCATCCGCTTTGCCTACCGCCAGGGCAAGGGCTTCAACCCCAACCAGAATGCCGACGGCGACTGGATCGAACACACCGAACGCCTGCTGGCCGGGGTGCTCGGGACCTCGTCGACCCGCGCCGTGGTCAAGGCCGCCATCGAAGGCCGCGACATGCAGCTGGAAGACGTGGTACGCATTGCCGACGAAGCCAGCGAGGTGCTGCAGTTCAACCGCGCGCTGCTGCAAGGCGCCATCGAGAACATCAACCAGGGCATCAGCGTGGTCGACCAGAACCTGCACCTGGTGGCCTGGAACCGTCGCTACCTGGAGCTGTTCAACTACCCCGACGGGCTGATCAGCGTGGGCCGGCCGATTGCCGACATCATCCGCTACAACGCCGAGCGCGGCCTGTGCGGCCCGGGCGAAGCGCAGGTGCATGTGGCGCGGCGCCTGCACTGGATGCGCCAAGGCCGCGCGCATTCTTCCGAACGGCTATTCCCCAATGGCCGGGTGATCGAGCTGATCGGCAACCCGATGCCGGGTGGCGGCTTCGTCATGAGTTTCACCGACATCACCCCGTTCCGCGAGGCCGAGCAGGCCCTGCGCGATGCCAACGAAGGACTGGAACAACGGGTGGCCGAGCGCACCCGCGAACTGTCGCAACTGAACCAGGCGTTGTCCGAAGCCAAGAGCCAGGCCGAAGCGGTCAGCAAGTCCAAGACCCGCTTCCTGGCTGCGGTCAGCCACGACCTGATGCAACCCCTGAACGCCGCCCGGCTGTTCTCCGCCGCCCTGTCGCAGCAAGCGGAGGGCATGAACGAAGAGGCCCAGCAGTTGGTGCAGCACATGGACAGCTCGCTACGTTCGGCCGAAGAACTGATCAGCGACCTGCTGGACATCTCGCGCCTGGAAAACGGCAAGATCACCCCAGACGCCAAGCCCTTCGCCCTCAACGAACTGTTCGACACGCTGGGTGCCGAGTTCAAGGTGCTGGCGGCCGAGAAAAACCTGGAGTTCCGCCTGCGTGGCAGCCGCCTGCGGGTGGACAGCGACATGAAGCTGTTGCGCCGGGTACTGCAGAACTTCCTCACCAATGCCCTGCGCTACGGCAAGAGCCCGATCCTGCTGGGCGCGCGCCGCCAGGGCGAGCGCCTGTGGCTGGAGGTGTGGGACCGTGGCCCGGGCATCGCCGACGACAAGCTGCAAGTGATCTTCCAGGAGTTCAAGCGCCTGGACAGTCACCAGACACGCGCCGAGAAAGGCCTGGGCCTGGGTCTGGCAATTGCCGACGGCCTGTGCCGGGTGCTGGGGCACCCGCTGGAAGTGCGGTCGTGGCCGGGCAAAGGCACGGTGTTCCGCGTCAGCGTGCCGATTGCCCGCCAGGCCGCCCCGGCGCCAAGCGCCCCCGCTGAACAACAGGGCGGCCAGCCGCTGGCCGGGCTGCAAGTGCTGTGCGTGGACAACGAAGACAGCATCCTGATTGGCATGAACAGCCTGCTCAGCCGCTGGGGCTGCCAGGTATGGACCGCGCGCAACCAGGCGGAATGCGAAGCCCTGCTGGCCAAGGGCATGCGCCCGCATCTGGCACTGGTCGACTACCACCTGGATGACGGTGAGACCGGCACCGGGCTGATGGGCTGGCTACGTGCACGCCTGGGTGAACCGGTGCCAGGCGTGGTGATCAGCGCCGACGGCAGCAAGGAAACCATCGCCATGGTGCATGCGGCAGGCCTGGATTACCTGGCCAAACCGGTCAAGCCAGCAGCCTTGCGCGCCATGCTCAATCGCCATCTGAGCCAGGTTCAGTAACTGCGGGGTCCGGCACCTCATCGGACAGCGCCCGCTCCAGCAAGTCTGCCGGCAGGCTCTTGCTGGCGCGGGCGCCCAGCAGCTTCAGCTGCTCGCTGCGGCTGACCAGGTTGCCGCGCCCTTCGCACAGCTTGTTACGGGCAGCGGCATAAGCCTTGTCCACCTGTTGCAGGCGGCTGCCCAGCTCGTCCAGGTCCTGGATGAACAGCACGAACTTGTCGTAGAGCCAGCCGGCGCGCTCGGCAATTTCCCGGGCGTTCTGGCCCTGGCGCTCCTGTTTCCACAGGCTGTCGATCACCCGCAGGGTAGCCAGCAGGGTGGTAGGGCTGACGATCACGATATGCCGGTCGAAGGCTTCCTGGAACAGATTCGGCTCAGCCTGCAGGGCTGCCGAGAAGGCCGCTTCGATGGGCACGAACAGCAGCACGAAATCCAGGCTGTGCAGGCCTTCGAGGCGGTTGTAGTCCTTGCTCGACAAGCCTTTGACGTGGCTGCGCAGCGACTGCACGTGCTGTTTGAGCGCGGCCTCGTCGTTGTTGGCGACAAACTGCTGGTACGCCGTAAGGCTGACCTTGGCGTCCACCACCACCTGTTTGTCGCCGGGCAGCATGATCAGCACGTCGGGCTGGAAACGCTCGCCGTCAGCGCTCTTGAGGCTGACCTGGGTCTGGTATTCGCGGCCTTTTTCCAGGCCAGCATGTTCCAACACCCGCTCGAGGATCAGCTCGCCCCAGTTGCCCTGGGTTTTTTGGCCTTTGAGGGCCTGGGTCAGGTTGGTGGCTTCGTCGGACAGGCGCAGGTTGAGCTGTTGCAGGCGCTCAAGCTCTTTGCCCAGGGAAAAGCGTTCGCGGGCTTCCTGCTGATAGCTTTCTTCGACGCGTTTTTCGAAGGACTGGATACGCTCCTTGAGCGGGTCGAGCAACTGGCCCAAGTGCTGCTGGCTGGTCTGGGCGAAGCGTTGCTCGCGCTCGTCGAAGATCTTGGTGGCCATGTCGGCGAACTGGGCGCGCAGGGTGTCGCGGGCTTCCTGCAGGTCTTCCAGGCGCTGCTGATGGCTTTCTTGCTGCTCACGCAGTTCAGCCTCCAGGCGCGCACCCTGAGACTCCAGACGACGCAGCTCGGCTTCACGGTTGGCGCGCTCCAGGCTCCAGGCGTGGGCAGCGTCACGGGCGTTGTCGCGGTCGATCTGCAGCAGTTCCAGTTCACGGCCCTGGGCGGCCAGTTGGGCCTGCTTGACAGTGTTGGCTTCGCTGAGGTCGCTGACTTCGTCGCGGCTGGCCTCAAGCTGCGCCTGCAGGCCGGCCTGGGCCAGCAGGGCTGCGTTGAGGCGCTCTTCGAGCAAGGCCTGCTCGCCTTGCCGTGCGCCCTGCCGGCGCTGCACCTGCATGACCCAAAAAAGACAGGGTAAAGCACCTGCCACCAAGCCCAGCAGAATGCTGGCCAGATCCACTGTCATGCTTACCCCGATCACGCTGATGCAAATTGAGTGCAGCTTATCAGCCTGAGGCTTGTCGGAGCATTACTTCGCCTGGTCCGGATCGTTTTGCTGGCACAGCCGCGCATACTCCAGCTGTGCCCGCCGGTCACCGGCGCGGGCTGCCTGGCGCAGCAGTTCGTGGCCAATACGCCGGTCACGGGCGTTGCCACAATCGCGGCACAGCATCTGCCCCAAGCGGCTCTGTGCCACCACCACGCCCTGACGCGCCGGCTGCTTGAGCAGGCGCCCGGCCAGGTGCTTGACCTGGGGCTTGTCGCCCAGGCGCGGGCTATCGAGCAGCCACAAGGCCACTTTCAAGGAAAAGCGCTCGGAAGGAGGCGTCGATGCTGCAGGGCTGGCGAGGTGTTTACCGCGAAACTTCATGAGCAACAGGTTTGGCAACTCGAAAGGCGCGCCACTCTACTCTTTTTTTTTCGCTGTGAACTGTCGATTTATGGAGAATTGAAAAAATATTTCAATGATCTTTTCTTGACGTTTTCGAGTGGATGACCAACCGGTCTGTCGGGGCATGTCGATTGTCGGACAGTTCACCGCACTGCTGGCACGCCCGTTCTAGAGCAAGCGCCCGGGACAATCCACAGTTCCTGTGGATAACTCGGTGGACAACCCCCTTGCACACCCCGCAAAGCCCCGTGAATTGGGGCTTTGTCTCAAACTGACGATTTTTTCACCAGCTGAAAATAGTGTTTTTTTTCATTGACTTAACCGCCTAGTCAAGGCATTGGCGAGGCCGTTGCAGCCTGTTGCCGGCCTGTTACAACCCTTGCCCCGAATGTGAACAAGTGCACCATGATCCGTCATTTGAGTGCACGAAATGGGCACATCCGCCCGTGTGCGGGCTATTTGCCCCCTCTTCACAGCGGTACAAATACGCGCCATACTGCTCGGCTCACCTTAGCAAACGTAGTGCTTGCCAAGCGCCGGTATTTCCGGTAAGGTGCGCCTCGTTAGTACCAAGCTGAAAGTCAATTCGGGCCACAACATCCTTGCAGACCCACTTCCCCAAGAGTGCGCTGCTGAAGCAGGATTGCCCATTCGATGATTCACTCGCCAGCCTCAGGCTGCTCAAGCACGAATCACGTGACAGATTGATCAGGATTCCACCCGACGGCCTAGAACCTTGGCCCCGACGTGCTGCCTGCCTTCCGAAGTACCTACCAGTCAGCCCAAGCGCCCACTTTTGATTGCGCTCTCTCTGGCTGCTTTGTTCCAGTCAGGTTCGTTCGTCCCTTAATAAAGGCGTCACTGGAACGTTTCTATCATGCACGGATCATATCTCCCGTGTTTAAAGCAGGAACCTCCAACAATATGCAAACTCATCATCAGATTCAGGCTGCCATTGGCACCCTCTCCCAGGCCTTCTCGCCGTTGAAGTGCCTTATCGTTGCCCCACGCAAGGGCAGCTTCAGCTTCACCCTGGTAGACGAACACGGCGTCGCCTGCCACACCGAGCGCCTGTACCATGAACAGTACAGCCGCAATGAACCGCTGCAGGCGGTCATCGCCCGGACTCGCCAATCGCTCACCGCGTGAGTGGCGAATACCGGGGCATTCAAGCGCTGAATCATCCCATCGCAAGCCTGCCTGAACGTTCTTGGCGTAATTGCCTACGGGCATATAGCCCGGTACGTCAGGCAGCAATCGATTTAAAAACAGCTCTTTACACCACGATTATCACACTACACTTCAACTCGAGCGGTGCTTGCCGCTTCCGGCGGGCCTGATCATTCACCAGCTGCCAAGCTCCAGCGCCCGTCCGGCCCTTAATTGCTCGAGGGCATCATGGGTATTGCGGCGAATGAATTGTGTCAGTATGTGATCCGACCCACCCTGGTCTACCTGAACCGTCACTGTGCCAGCGCGGAAGCCCTGCTATTGGGCATTGCCGCCAGCCAGTCGGCGCTCGGGTCCGCCTTGCATGACCGACGCGGGCACGGCCTTTACCGCATTGGCGAACACCGTCACCAAGCGCTCTGGGATGATTACCTGGCCCGCGACCCCGACCTGGCCAGCCTTGTGCGCGGCCTGGCAAGCCAGCACGCCTTCCTCGGCGGCCCGCACCTGGAACTCACCGTAAACCTGCGCTATTCCACAGCGATTGCCTGGATGCTCATTGAGGAGCAGGCCACGCCACTGCCTGCCGCTGACGACCTGTTGGCATTGGCACGGATATGGCGTCAGATTTTCCACCCCCAAGGTCGCTTGCGGGACTTCACGCATGCCTGGCAGACCTGCATAGATCAGAGATTGCGACAGGTATCTTAAGAATCGTCCTACAGCATTACCGGGAAAAAGGGAATTTTGGTCGGATTGTCCTACAAAACCGCTCTATCTTCTGCGATTGAGGCTATGGCGCGGTGCGTGATTTGTTGGTAGCTTTTCGCCCCGGAGATCCCAAGGAGTTTTCTAATAATGAAAAAAGTAATGCTCAAAACCTCCCTCGCCGTCGCTGTTGCCGTGGCATCCAGCCAAGTGTTCGCTGCAGGCTTCGCCCTGAACGAACAAAGCATCAGCAGCATGGGGACAGGTTTCGCGGGACGTTCTTCTTCTGCCGAAGATGCCAGCACCGTGTTTGGCAACCCGGCCGGCATGTCTCGCCTCAAACGCGAACAATTCACCGTGGGCGGCGCTGCCGTCATCGCCAAGTCCGACATCTCGGGCCGGGGCAGCAACCTCGGGGGTGAAACCGATGGTGACATGGTGCCTCTCGTTGGTGTCCCCATGGGTTACTACGTCAAGCCGATCGACGACCACTGGAGCGTCGGCTTCGGTGTCTATGTACCGTTTGGTCTGGTAACCGACTACGGCAGCGATGATGCCGCACGCTACTGGGGCAAGAAGAGCCACGTCGAGGTAGTCACGTTCCAGCCAACCGTCAGCTACGCCTTCAATGACAAGGTCTCGATCGGTTTCGGCCCTACCATCAACCGCATCAAGGGTGAACTGGGTTCGAGCCTGATCAACCCGTTCACCCCCGGCCGCAACGATGGCGAAGTGAAAATCAAGGGCGACGATACCGCCGTTGGTTACAACATCGGCATCCTGGTACAGGCTACCGACAGCACCCGCCTCGGTCTGACCTACCACTCGATGGTCGACTACAAGCTCGAGGGCAAGACCCGCGTCAGCACCCCGCTGATCGGGCCGTTCAACGGCAACAAATTCGACGCCTCGCTGAAGATCAAGACGCCGGAATCGGTCGACTTCTCGGTTACCCACGAACTCGACGACCAGTGGACCCTGTATGCAGGCAGCACCTGGACCCGCTGGAGCCGCCTGAAAGACATCACCGTGCAGAACGATGTCCCGGCGCCATTGGCAGGTTCGGCGTTCCAGACCATCACCGAAGAACAGAACTGGCATGACACCTGGGCCCACGCCATTGGTGCGTCGTACAAGGTCAACAAGGAGTGGGTGCTGCGCACCGGTTTCACCGTCGACCAGTCGCCGACCAACAACCATGACCGTTCACCACGTATCCCGACGGGCGACCGCAAGGTGTTCAGCCTGGGTGCCGGCTGGAGCCCGACCGACGATATGACCATCGACGTGGCCTATTCCTACCTGTGGGAAGAAGACACCAAGGTCAATCAGGTGAGCGCGACCAAGGGCAGCTACCAGGCCAAGTACGAAAACAGCGCTCACGGTATCGGTGCATCCCTCACCTACCGCTTCTGATTCGTACGTACCCCATTAAAAACCGCCCTCGTGGCGGTTTTTTCATGCCTGCACCTGCCAACTGTCCCCCAGGCACTCACGCAGGTAGTCCATGAACACACGCACTTTCGCGGTCATGGCGAAACGGTCGGCCAGGCACAGGTAGATGTCCATTGGTTCGGTCTGGGCGTAGGCCTGGCCACTGTCGCTGTACTCGAACAACGGCACCAGCGCACCGCTGGCGAGGTGCGGTCGCACCATGAACTCGGCCAGGCGGGTGATACCGCCATCGTGCAGCGCCATCTGGGTCAGGGCGTCGATGTCGTCGCTGATCAGTACACTGCCGAACTCCGCCTCAAAACGCAGCCCATCGCGCATGAAACCCCAGCGCAGAAACCGCCCATCCACCGGGTAACGGAACACCAGGCAACGGTGATCGCGCAATGCCTCGGGCGTACCCGGCACCCCAGCGCTTTGCAAGTACCCGGGCGAGGCACAGCAAATGAACGGGATCCGAGCGATATGCCTGGCCAACAGCTGGTCTTCCAGCTGCGGGGCAATACGCAGGCTGACGTCGACGTCTTCACGTGCATGGTTGACCCGACGATCAGTCGTTACCAACTCTATCGAAAGCAGTGGATAGCGGGCATTGAAGGCGGGTATCAGTGGCGCTAGCACGTGGCGGCCAAACGCGGATGTAGAGGCGATGCAAAGCCGCCCTTGGGGTTCACTGTCTGGCGTAGTGATGGCCTGCTCAGCCAGGGCCAGGTCACGTTCGATATGCCTGACACGCTCGTAGTAGTGCGTACCCGCCGGCGTCAGCGCCATGCTGCGGGTGGTACGGCTGAGCAGGCGCACCTGCAGATGGCCCTCCAGGCGTGCCAGGTTCTGGCTGACCGCTGCCGGGCTAAGGCCCAGGGTACGGGCGCCGCCGGCGATGCTGCCGGCCTCGACCACCTTGATGAAGCTGCGGATGGCGTTGAGCAGGTCCATGCGAGAGCTCTTGCATTCGTAAGAATCTCTTTATAAAGAACTCAGCGAGGCTGGTCTACAGCTGCGGCTGAGGGGATTGTTAACCTGCGCGTCCACTCACCTTTCAGGAGTTCACATGAGCAACCTGTCCCAGTCGCGCAGCCGACGCAAATTGCACCCGGGCGCTACGCCCTACGTTTTTGCCTTTTTCATGTCGTCAATCATGGCGCTGCTAATGTGCTTCGTGATCACCGCGGCGAATGCCGGGGTTACTGCGCAGTACCTGAGCAATGTGCTGAAGGCCTATCAATTGGCGATGCCAGTGGCGTTCGTTTGCGTGTTGATGGTCAGGCCGGTGGTGGTGCGGTTGGTGGCGATTACGGTGCATGCGAAATGAAATAATCCGATGCCGAGCCACGCCATCGGCTCCGGCTCCGGCTCCGGCTCCGGCTCCGGCTCCGGCTCCGGCTCCGGCTCTTGATCTTGATCTTGATCTTGATCTTGATCTTGATCTTGATCTTGATCTTGATCTTCGCGACTTCAGGAGGCCGAACGCAGGCCTTGCG
>NZ_JBBMRJ010000055.1:0-14693 GCF_037993085.1 Pseudomonas sp. YNh
TGGCTACAGAATTTCTTGACGACCATAGAGCATTGGAACCACCTGATCCCATCCCGAACTCAGTAGTGAAACGATGCATCGCCGATGGTAGTGTGGGGTTTCCCCATGTGAGAGTAGGTCATCGTCAAGATTCATTTCGCAAAACCCCTATCTGCACATGCAGGTAGGGGTTTTGTCTTTAAGTAGGAACTACAGAGATTCGCAGGCACGTCCGAGTGACGGGCCAGCACACAGAATTTCTTGACGACCATAGAGCATTGGAACCACCTGATCCCATCCCGAACTCAGCAGTGAAACGATGCATCGCCGATGGTAGTGTGGGGTTTCCCCATGTGAGAGTAGGTCATCGTCAAGATTCAAACCCAAAGCCCCTGTCTGCAATGCAGACAGGGGCTTTGTCTTTTCCGGGCCTTCACTTTCAGCCTGATCGCGACACAAGGTCGCTCCTACACGTACCGCGTATCAGCAGCCACTTTCATTTCAGAACTGATAGCTGACCGTGGCGCTGACATTGCGCTCTTCACCCATGTAGCAATAGTTCAGGCTGGCACATGAGGTGATATAGCTTTCATTGGTAAGGTTGTTGGCGTTAAGGCGCACATCCACACCCTTGAGCCCAACCTTGCCCAGGTCATAGCCGAGCGAAGCGTCAAACAACGTGTAGGAAGGCACCTTCATGCTGTTCTCCGCATCTACCCAGCTGTAGCCCACATACCGCACCCCACCGCCCAGCCGCAGGCCATCCAGCGGCCCTTGGCGGAAGTTGTAGTCAGCCCACAGCGAGAACATCTGTTTTGGTGCCTGGGTTGGCGAATTGCCCTTGTTGTCCAGGCTGCCCGACGTCAGGCTCGGCATCGACCTGGAATACTCGATATCGGTAAAGGTGTAGCCGCCCAGCAGTTTGAGGCTGTCGGTCAGCTGCACATGTGCCTCCAGCTCCAGCCCTTGCGAGCGTACTTCACCTACCGGGCGATAGAAGTTTTCGTCAGGCTGCTTCGAGGCCAGGTTTTCCTGCTCGATGCGGAACACCGATGCGGTAAACAGGTTGTCGCTTCCCGGAGGCTGATACTTGATACCCGCTTCCCATTGAGTGCCCTCAGTCGGTGCCAGCGGGCGGCCTTCCTGGTCGGACACGGTGTTGGGATTGAACGACTCCGAGTAGCTGACATAGGGCGCAATGCCGTTCTCGAACAGGTAGAGCACCCCGGCCCGGGTGGTGAACTTGGAGCGCTGATCGCTGACCTTGGTGTCGCTGTCGCGATTCTCCTCCGACACCTTCACCCAGTCCTGGCGAAGCCCCAGGGAGAAGCGCCACTGGTCCAGCTCCACCAGGTCCTGCAGGTACATACCTGTTTGCTGCAAGCGCCGCTGGTAGCGGTTTTCGCCCAATACCTGAAGGTTGCCATTGCCGTACTGCGGGTTGCCGGCGTCCAGCGGGTCGACCGAGCCATAACGCCATGCGACATCGGCCTTGCGCCGCTGGTAGTCGGCGCCCAGCAGCAGGGTGTGTTTGGCAGCGCCGGTAAAGAATTCCGCCTGCAGCATATTGTCGATGATGTACGAATGCAGGCGCTCGTCGCCGCCGGTGTAGGCGCGGTTGAGGACGTTGCTGTCGGCATCTGCCCAGCCGGCTGAGTACACCTGGTCCATGGACACGTCAGAATCCTGGTAACGGAAGTTTTGCCGCGCCGTGAACACATCGTTGAAGCGGTGCTCGAACTGGTAGCTGAACGACTGCTGGGTACGTTCGTAGTTGTCGATGCCCGGCTCGCCCTCGAAGAAGTGGTCTGACAAGCGCAAGCCATTGCGCTTGTGCAGCATGCCTTCTGCAGGGTTGCCACCGTGGTACCCACCGTTAGGGTCGTGCTGCAGGTAGGCCTGAAGCGTAAGCGAGGTATCTTCGGTGAAATCGACGCTGATGGCCGGGGCGATGGTGTAGCGTTCTTCCTTGTTGTGGTCGAACTGGGTGTCGGACGCATCCGCCAGGCCGGTCAGGCGATAAGCGATACGCTTATCGTCATCCACAGGGCCGCTGAAGTCGAAACCCATACCACGCTGGCCTTGGGTGCCAACCGTGGCCTGAATCTGATGGAAGGGGGTAAACAGCGGCTTCTTGGTGGTCAGGGCGACCAGGCCCCCCGGCGAGCTTCGCCCATACAGCACCGAAGAGGGCCCCTTGAGAATGTCGATGCGCTCAAGGAAGTACGGGTCTACCTGCATGGTGCTGTAGGTGCCGTTGTCACCCATCGACTTGAGCCCATCGACGTAGATGTTATCCACAGAACCGTCGTTGAAGCCGCGCATGGCCACATAGTCGTAGCGATGTGTGGCACCGTAAGGGTTGGTCAGTACCCCAGGCGTGTAGCGCATGGCCTGGGCAACGGTCTGTGAGCCCTGATCATCCATCTGCTGGCGAGTAACCACCGAGACGGATTGGGAGGTTTCCACCAACGGCGTGCTGGTCTTGGTCGCCACCTGGCTGTGGGTGGCGTTGTAACCCTCCATGCTGCCCAGCGCATTGCCGAGGGTGAACCCACGGATATCAGTGTCTGGCAATGACAGGGCGGCTTCCTGGGGCTGTGTCTGCAACACATAGCTACGTCCATCCTGACTGACCGCTTCCAGGCCGCTGCCATTGAGCAGTTGGCGCAGCGCCTGGTCGGTAGCGTACTGCCCCTGCAGGCCGTTCGATTGCAGGCCATCGGTGAGCTGAGGCGTACTTGACAGGGTAATGCCGGCCTGGCGAGCGAACTGATTGAGTACGTCGGCCAGTTGGCCGGCCGGAATTGCATAGCGATGACTCACTTGCGCTGTTTCAGCCGCTGCGCACATTTGCGGAACAGCGGCCAGGCTCAAGGCAGTACCAAACAGCGCAGCCCGGATGGCATGGCGCAAGCATGCTGATTGCAGGACAGGTCGATAATCATTCAAGTTGAGAGTGTGGGTTAACACCGGGTTGATAGGCATGAAGGGTCCGTTGAAGTGATGAGGGCAGAAGGTGTTGCTTACTGTCCTAGCCGGACCGGGATTGAAAACCCGCCAGAAATCGTCAAGGTCTTATCAAGCCATGCTTTCTACACGTACCCACCAGCGCGTACGTTGGCGAAGCCTTACGGGCAGCGTTTGCGGCAGCAACTGAAGCAGCTGCTCCGGGTCTGCGAGACGGAACACCCCGGACAGGCGCAAATCGGCAATTTCGGCGCTGCAGCCCAGGTAACCGTGGCGATAACGACTGACCTGCGCGAGGAAGTCGGACAGGCGTATGTCCTGGGTAACGATCAGCCCTTCAGTCCAGGCCATCGCGTCCATGTCCAGGTGCGTCAGCTGGTGCGCGCCTTGAGCATCCAGGCGCCAGTGCTGGCCGCCTTCAATCCACAGAAGGTGGCCATTGCCAGGCCGGTGGATCGCCACTTTGCCGTGGTTGACACTGACGCGTGTGCAATCGTTGTCCTGATAGGCCACAAAGCGCCCTGCGAACCCTTCCAGCAGTGCATCGCGGGTTTGTACCAGCACTGGATGCCCAGAGTTGCAGGTCATCATCAGCTCCCCCTGCTTCAGGCGAACCAGACGCTGCTGGTCATTGAAGGCCAGGTCCACGACAGTGCGGGTATTGAGTTGCATCAGTGAGCCATCGGGCAGGGTGAAGACGCGTTGCTCACCGGTGCCGGTGGCATAGTCCGACGCCCACGCACTGATAGCATCGAGGTCTTTGGCCAGCCATGTCGCCGATCCCACCATGACAACGCCGCCAAGCAGCTTCAGCGCTTGCCGGCGGTGCAGGCGTTGCTGGCTGGCTTCCAGGGTTTGCAATGCCAACCCGGCACCGGGGACGGAGCGCAGGTCAAGGTCCTGATGCAGGTGCATCACCCGTTGCCAGGCCTGCTCATGTTCGTGGTGGGCACTGCGCCATTGCGCGCACTGTTGTTGCAGCGTCGGCTCATGCCCGCTCTCGCGCAACCGCAGCAGCCACTGGATGGCCTGTTTGACCGCTTTTGCATCAGGGCGTGCGGCAGTCATTGATTCAACACTCATCTTCATAGCGCAGCACATAGCAATGGAAGAGCGCATCGGCGATGTAACGCTCCACGGTACGCACCGAGATCCCCATCTGCTCGGCAATGGCCTGGTGCTTCAGCCCCTCGCATTGGGCCAGCAGGAAGGCGCGACGTACCTTGGGTTTGAGGCCGTCGAGCATGCGCGCAATACGCTCAAGCAATTCCAGCAGCAGCTCGCGGGTTTCGGCCGAGGGATACTGTGCTTCCGGCACACGGGCCAGTGCCTCCAGGTAGGCCCTGTGCAGTTCCTCGCGGCGCCAGTGATCGATGACCAGCCCACGCGCTACCGTGCGCAGGAACGCCCGAGGGGTATTCAGCTGCAGGTGTTCGCGGCGTTGCAGCAAGCGGACGAAGGTGTCGTGGGCCAGGTCTGCGGCATCGGCGGCATTGCCCAGCTTGCTGCGCAGCCAGGCGTGTAACCAGCCGTGGTGGTCACTGTAGAGCGTTTGCACGGAGTCGTTGCTGGGCATAGTGGAGGGCGCTGGCATCAATGGACATGAATGATAATTAGTCTCATTGTTGGCGTGGCAGGGTCAATTTGCAACCCATCTGCTCGCGCCGCACGTAAAGCCAGTTACGCGCTAACGCGCCCGTTGCGCATCCAGATAATTGCGGATTACCAGCGCTCCGCTATTGAGGTGCCGGGCCAGCACGGCTACCGCCTCATCCACCAGCTTGTCGCTTGCCGCGTCTACCAGTGCGTTGTGATCGTCCTGGGTCAGCTTGCCCAGGCCCATGGATGAAAGATGAAAACGCAGGAAGCGCTCTTCTTCGTTCAGTTCGTTCTCAATCAGGCGCAGCAGCTTCCTGTTAGACGCCTTGCTGTACAGCGCCATGTGGAACAGGCGGTTCAGGCGGCCGATTTCGGCGTGGCGTGTTTCGTTCTCCAGTTGCTGAATATAGCCACGGGCGCTGGCGATATCGCTGGCATCAAGCAGCGGGATCGACTGGCGCAGCGCTTCGCTCTCAAGCAGTACGCGCAGGGCATAGGTGTCCACCGCATCCTCGCCGATCAGCGGCGCAACCACCGCACCCTTGTGCATCTCCACTTTCAGCAGCGATTGCGCTTCAAGCTGGCGCAGGGCTTCGCGCACGGGCATGCGACTGACGCCAAACAAGGTGGCGAGCTCTTGTTGTCGCACGGCGGTGCCAGGGGGCAGGCGGCCATCGAGGATGGCGCTACGCAGGCGTTCTTCGATCACGGCACGGGCCTGGTGCGGCGACAGCTGCTCGCTGACCAGCACATTGCTCAATTTGATTTTCTCGGCCACGCGACGTCTGCCTCAACGATGACTAAAGTTGGATCCAATGACACTAGTTACAGCTTGTGGGAGTTGTCAAACCAAGGCCCGCATTGGCACGGGCGCCCCAAAAGCGCGGCTATGGTGGATGAAGTCGCCCGCCAAAGGAAGCGGCCTATAGAAGGTTATAAACAGAAAGTGTAGGCCGGCTGACAGGCGGATGCATGATTGCAGGGTGCCATTGTTTTTTGCAGTGGCAAGCCGCACCATCGCTGCTTTCGACTGGCCTGCACAGGGCTTGGCAGTGGCGATATCCTGGATGTTCAAAACCGTTGTGCGACGTGTCGCCTTTGCCGGGCTGCTGGGCAGTCTGCTGCTGGGCGGCTTGCACGCGGATTGGGATTTCTCCCAGATCAGCCGCAAGTCGCAGGCCTTGTATGGTCCACTGGGTGCCGGGCAGGGTCGTATCGATGCCTGGCAGAACCTGATGACCACGCAAAAGCAGGGTGCTGAGCTTGAGCAACTGCAAGTGGTCAACCGTTTTTTCAACCAGCAATTGCGCTATGTCGAAGACATTGACCTGTGGCATGAGGTCGACTACTGGGCCACACCGGTGCAGGCACTGATCAAAGGTGCCGGGGACTGCGAGGACTACGCCATCGCCAAGTATTTCAGCCTGCGGCGCATGGGCATCCCCAGCGAAAAACTGCGCATCACCTACGTCAAGGCGTTGCGGCAGAATCGCGCGCACATGGTCCTGACTTATTATTCAAACCCACAGGCCCAGCCTTTGGTGCTCGACAGCCTCATGGATGCCATCAAGCCGGCAAGCCAACGTACCGACCTGCTGCCGGTGTATGCCTTCAATGGCGAGGGGTTGTGGTTGACGGGCGCCGCAGGCAACAAGAAGGTCGGCGACACCAAGCGGCTGTCACGCTGGCAGGATTTGCTGAAGAAAATGCAGGCCGAAGGGTTCCCGGCCGAGCCGGTTTACTGAAGGAGCACAGATGTCACTGTTCAAACAATTGCTGTTGGCCATTTGCCTGTTCCTGGTAGTCGCCTTCAGTGGCAGTTTCATGGTCAGCCTGGAAAGTTCGCGCAGCCAGTACGTCAACCAGTTGCGTTCGCACGCCCAAGATGCAGCGACCGCGCTGGCGCTTTCGCTGACGCCGAATATCGACGACCCGGCGATGGTCGAGCTGATGGTCAGCTCGATCTTCGACAGTGGTTACTATGCAAGCATCAAGGTCGTCGACCTGGGCTCCAACGCCGTGCTGGTGGAGCGCCACGCCGAGCCGGACCCGGGCGGGGTACCGCGCTGGTTCGTGCACCTGATCGGCCTTGAGGCCGCCGGTGGCGACGCCATCGTCAGCCGCGGCTGGCAGCAGGCCGCGCGGGTGGAAGTGATCAGCCACCCGATGTTTGCCATTGCCAAACTCTGGCAAAGCGCCTTGGGCAGCCTGGGCTGGTTGCTGCTGTGCGGTGCAGCCAGTGCCGTGCTCGGCGCCTTGCTGCTGCGCCGCCAGTTGCGCCCGCTGGACTATATGGTTGAGCAATCCCATGCCATTGCGCGCCGCGAATTCCTGAGCCTGCCCGAGTTGCCCCGCACGCCGGAGCTACGCCGTGTGGTGCAGGCGATGAACCAGATGGTCGAGAAGCTCAAGGCGCTTTTTACCGAGCAGGCCGAGCGCAGCGAGCGGCTGCGTGCGGAGTCCTACCAGGACAGCCTGACCGGGCTCTCGAACCGCCGCTATTTCGAAATGCAGCTGAACACCCGGGTAAGCAACCTGGAGGACGCGCGCGCCGGCTACCTGCTGTTACTGCGTGTCCAAGGGTTGGCGGGGCTGAACGCACGCCTTGGCGGCCAGCGTACCGACCAGTTGCTGCAGGCCGTGGGTGAGCAGTTGCGCCGTACCTGTGCCAGCTTCCCGGAAACCAACGACCTGATTTCCCGCAGCCGCGGTGGCGAGTTTGCTGTGCTGGCGCCGGGCATGGTGCATGAGGAGGCAGTACACCTTGCCCAGGCACTGGAAGCGACGCTGCAAAGCCTGCATGAGACCGGTGCCAGTGATATCGACCCGGTGGCCTGTATCGGCCTCGCGCCGTTCAGCCCCGGTGATTCTCCACAGGCTTTGCTGAAGCTCGCCGATGAGGCCCTGGCCCGTGCCGAAAACCAGCCAACGCCGGGGTGGGTGTGTCTTGAACAAGGTGTGGCCGCCGTTGCTGCCGATAGCCAGCACGCCTGGCACGAGCGGCTCGATCAGGCGTTCAAAAATGGGCATTTCGAGCTGTTCTTCCAGCCGGTGGTGGATTGCACTTCGGTGCAACGGGTACTGCACCACAAGGTGATTTCCCGCTTGCAGGATGGCCAGGGCGATGCACTGCCGGCGGGTCGCTTCCTGCCCTGGCTGGAGCGCTTCGGCTGGATGCCGCGGCTGGACGTGCTGGTGCTGGAGAAAGTATTGGCGCACCTGCGTGGGCATGACCAGGTGCTGGCGCTAAACCTGTCCGCCGCTACATTGGCCGACCCCAAGGCCCTGCACCGCATCTTTGAACTGCTCGGCCAGAATGCGGCGCTCGGCCCGCGGCTGGTTTTTGAAATTGGCGAGGAGCAGTTGCCTGAGCAGACGGCTCTGGAGCAACTCACCCGGCGCCTGCACGGGCTGGGTTTTGGCTTGGCGCTGCAGCGCTTTGGCGGGCGCTTCAGCATGATCGGCAACCTGGCGCACCTGGGCTTGGCGTACCTGAAAATTGACGGCAGCTACATCCGCAACATCGACCATGAGCAGCACAAGCGGCTGTTCATCGAGGCGATCCAGCGTGCAGCGCACAGCATCGACTTGCCGCTGATTGCCGAGCGTGTCGAGACAGAAGGGGAGCGGCGGGTGCTGCAGGAGATGGGGGTAGGCGGCATTCAGGGGCAGCTGGTAGGTGAACCTGCGCCCTGGCGCTGAGTTCTCGCACTGGCGGTTCCGGCCTTATCGCCGGCAAGCCAGCTCCCACAGGTACTGCACCAACTTCAAAGCCAGTGCGGTACCTGTGGGAGCTGGCTTGCCGGCGATAGGGCTAGAGGAGCCACTGGAAAGCAGTGGCCAAACTCATCAGCGCTCGCGCAGCGCCTCCGAACGCGCCTTCATGATCGGCTTGAGCAAGTAGCTCATGATGGTCTTCTTGCCGGTCATGATATCCACCGTCGCCACCATCCCTGGGATGATCAGCAGCGGCTTCTCGTCAGTCCCCAGGTGGCTGCGGTCGGTGCGCAGCTTGATCAGGTAGTAGGTGGTCTTCTTGTCTTCGTCGGTGATGGTGTCGGCGCCGATCTGTTCCAGCTTGGCCTTGAGCCCACCGTAGATGGTGTAGTCGTAGGCCGTGAACTTGACGGTCGCCTCCTGGCCAGGGTGCAGGAAGGCGATGTCCTTGGGCAGGATCTTCGCTTCGATGACCAGCGTGTCGTCCAGGGGTACCACTTCAATGATATCGCTGCCAGGCTGGATCACCCCACCAATGGTGTTGACCAGCATCTGCTTGACGATACCGCGTACAGGCGAAGTGACCATGGTACGGTGCACCCGATCGTCCAGTGCCTTGCTGGTGGCCGTGGCCTTGTTCAGCTCGGTGCGCGCCTCGTTCAGCTGGGTCAGCGCTTCACTGCGGAATTTGCCTCGGGTTTCCTCGATCTTGCTTTGCACCTCGCGTATGGCCGCCTCGGCACGCGGGATGGCCAGCGCAGTGGAGTCCAGCTGGCCACGGTTCTCCACTTCGGCACGGCGCAGGCGCAGCACTTCGACCTGGGAGATTGCGCCAGTTGCCACCAGCGGTTCTGACATGCCGATTTCCTTGCGCAGCAACTCCAGGCTGTTGGCGTACTGGGCGCGTTTGGAGCTGTATTCACGCAGCTCTTGCTGGCGCTGAACCAGCTGCTGCTGCAGGCCGCCAATTTCGTCCTGCAGTTGCTGGCGCCGGCTCTGGTACAGCGACTCTTCACTGGCCGCCTGGCTTGGTGCGGCTTTGCGCAGTTCTTCGTCGATCTTCAGCGGGCGGTCCTCTACCTCGGCACTCAGGCGTTCGACCCGCAGGGCCATGGATTGGCGGTCGGCCTCGGTCTCACCAACGTTGGAGGCGAAGCGGGTTTCATCCAGGCGCAGCAATGGCTGGCCAATTTCGACAATCTGCCCTTCCTTGGCGAAGATTTCGGCGACGATACCGCCCTCCAGGTTCTGGATCTTCTGCACCTTGGACGACGGAATGGCCTTCCCTTCACCTCGCGTGACCTCGTCGATGGGGGCGACGCTGGCCCACACGATCAAGAACACGAAGAACAGGATCACGCCCCAGATGGTCAGCCGCACAACCCGCGGTGCATCTTCGATCAGGGCCTTGTTGACCTCTGGCAGCGGCTGGCCGCCCAGTGAGTCGGAACCTTTGAAGTAGCGCCGCAGGCCATCCTTGAATTGCCCCATATCCAGCTTATGCAACACTGATCTGCCCCTTCTTCAGCGCATCCATGACCGCGGCTTTCGGGCCGTCGGCGACAATCTGCCCGCGATCGATCACGATCAGCCGGTCCACCAGCGACAGCAGCGAGGCACGGTGCGTGACCAACAGTACCGTCTTGCCTTCCACCACCGCTTGCAGGCGCTGCTTGAGACGCTCCTCGCCGGTGTTGTCCATGGCACTGGTCGGCTCGTCCAGCAACAGGATTTGCGGGTTGAGCAGCAGCGCGCGGCCCAGCGCCACGTTCTGCCGCTGGCCGCCGGACAGGTTCTGCCCGCGTTCACCCACTTGTAGCTCGTAACCGTCCGGGTGCAAACGGGCAAATTCATGCACACCCGCCAGCTCGGCGGCCTGCAGGATCAGTTCGTCCTCGATGTAACGGGCACCGCTGACCAGGTTGTCGCGCAGGGTACCAGCCAACAGCTGGATGTCCTGCGGTACATAGCCGATGTTGTGCCGCAGCTCGCTGACGTCGATCTGGCGAATGTCCACGCCATCGACCAGCAGCGAGCCGCCATCGGCCTCGTACAGGCCGACGATGAGCTTGGCCAGCGAGCTCTTGCCCGAGCCACTGCGGCCGATGATGCCGACTTTTTCGCCGGGGCGGATGGTCAGGTTGATGTTCTTCAGCGCCAGGTTCTGCTGGTTCGGGTAGGTGAAATCAACCCCGCGGAACTCGACACTACCCTGCAGTACCTTGCGGCTCAGCGGGCGCTCCTCGAAGTTGCGCTCTTGCGGCAGTTCCATCATGTGGTCTGTGGCCACCATGGTGACCTTGGCTTGCTGGTAGCGGGCAAGCAAGCCGTTGAGCGAGGCCAGTGGCCCGAGCGCCCGACCGCTAAGCATGTAGCACGCCACCAGACCGCCCATGCTCAAGTTGCCGTCGATGATCAGGTACACGCCAACGCAGATCATCGCCACGCCAGCCAGCTGCTGGATGAGCATGGTGATGTTCATCGCCAGGCTCGACAGCACCTTCACGCGCAGCTCCAGGCGGCTGAGGGTGCCCAGGGTCTGCTCCCACATGTACTGGCGTTCACTTTCGGCGTTGTTGACCTTTACCGCATCCAGGCCGGCCAGGGTTTCGATCAGGCTGGACTGGCGCTCGGAGGCCAGGGCCATGGTCCGCTCCATGGTCGCCATCAGCGGCCGTTGCAAGGCATAGCCGATGCCCAGGGCCAGCGGGAAGGCAATGATCGGGATCCACACCAGGTGCCCGCCAATGATGGCGATGACGATCAGGATAAGAATGGTGAACGGCAGGTCGATCAGGCTGGTCAGGGTCAATGAGGCGAGGAAGTCGCGCAGGCCCTGGAACTCGTGAATATTCTGGGCAAAGCTGCCGACCCTGGCCGGGCGGTACTTCATCGACATGCCGACGATGCGCTCGAACAGCGTCGCCGAGATGATCAGGTCGGTCTTCTTGCCGGCCAGGTCCAGACAAAGGCCTCGCAGCCCCTTGAGGATCAGGTCGAAGATGTAGGCGCCGGCGATACCGATGGCCAGCACCCAGAGCGTTGACGTTGCCTGGTTGGGCACCACACGGTCATACACGTTCATCACAAACAGCGGCGCAGCCAGGGCGATCAGGTTGATCACCAGGCTGGCGGCGATGGCGTCGATATACAGCCACTTGCTGCGCAGCAGGGTATCGCGGAACCACGACTTTGCCCGCGGGATGAGGTTGCCGTGGTTGACGTCGAACTTGTGCTGCGGCTGGGCGAAGAACACGCGGCCGCTATAGTCGCTTTGCAGGGCTTCGCGGCTGACATGCACCTCGCCGCCGTCGCTCTCACTGAGCAACAGGCGCGCGGTATCTTCGTTCTCCCAGCCCAGCAGGACGGCACTGCGGCCTTCCTTCAGCAGCAGCATCGCCGGCATGGCGATGCTCGGGATCTGCTCCAGCTTGCGCTGCAGCAGACGCCCTTGCAGGCCGGCCCGGGCGGCGGCGCGGGGCAGCAGCTCGGGGCTCAGGCGCTGTGCGGGCAGCGGCAGGCCGGTGGTCAGCATGACCCGGCTGGCGGGTTTCTGGTGCAGGACACACAGGCTCAGCAGGCTATCCAGCAAGGGATCGTCATGCTGACTGCGTGGATCATGGCTGAGTTGGACTCGACTGACTTCAGATTCCACGCGGCGCTCTCTTCATCCTTGTGGTGGGTGGGGTGGGTGTGCCGCCGTTAAGGTCTGGCCGGCTCGCCCTGGCTTTCAATGGTGCTGCCAAGCGGTGTAGGTAGGGGCTACGACGCCCTTATGGCTGAGCAGACGGCCAATGGTCGCCTCGAATCGATACTGAGTAAACAATTGTACGTCGTTCATTGCTACCAGACTGCTCCCGGGCAGTGGGTGTTTCATTTTTGATCCGGTGTGGGTACAGCCTGAAGCACTTTCAGCAGCATAGCCTGCCCGCCAGACAGTGAGTGGGCCGCCTATGATCGATCTTTGTCTTCGTCATTTAATGGGCGCTGATTTGTTGACGGTTTTAAAAGTGCTGATCGTTAAAATTCATCGTACAAAGTCTGCTTGCACGCTTGGCGCTGGTTCAGAAATCGTCAAGGGTTTGCCATCATCGCGGTGTCAGTATCTGCGCAATCGTTCTCTATCTGTCTGATCTGCGATGAAGCGTTGTCGCAGGCCGGGCGCTGTAAAAGGCTGGCGTTGGCTCGAACCCTATACAGCCCCGATGTTGCCTCGTTTTGACGCCCCGGCCTGTCCGGTTTCAGGCAAGGTTTGTGCTTGTAAGGAGTTCGCAGCCTGGGGCGCGAAAGTAATCTGAAAATTGACGCGTGCACGTTTGACGGTTGCCGATGGGCGGCTGTTCTGCAGCATTAAATGCCGATGTCCCGGCGTTAAAAACGTCGCTGGAACTAGCGTTAAGCAAGCTTTCGATGATGTACGACATTTGTCCTCAATGAACGGTTGGCTAAGGTACAAATATCAATGTGACATTACATTGCCGATTGTTTAGGATGGCCTCTATAAGGTCAATAGTTTGGCATTTAAGTAATTCCAAATAGTTATAGACGAAAAATTGACGCAATAAAGCGTCAAGAGATCATCGACATAGTTCCGCCTGCAGTGGCTTGCGAGTGCCGCTCTGGCATGGAAGTACCCATAGGGTCACACGGAGAGTCCAATGAGCAGCGTTGTAGCCATCGTCAAAAGCATTGTCGGCCAGGTTATTGCGGTATCCCCAGAGGGCATTCGTCGTGTGCTCATCGAAGGGGACCGCCTGCTGGCAGGTGAGGAAGTGCTCACTGGCCCGGGTGGCGCAGTTACTTTGGAGCTAGCCGATGGCCGTCTGCTTGACCTGGGCCGCGACAGCCAGTGGAGCGCCGATGCGCCTGACAGCAGCACCGACCTGAGCCAGGCGACCGCGCAGGCCGCGCCGTCGGTAGAAGAGCTGCAACAGGCGATCGCGGCCGGTGTCGACCCGACTACCGAGCTTGAAGCCACCGCAGCTGGCCCGTCCGCAGCGGGCGGCGGCGGCGCGCTTGGCGGTGGTCACAGCTTCGTGATGCTCGAAGAAACCGCGGGTCGGGTCGATGCTACCGTTGGCTTCCCGACGGAAGGGCTGGGCTTTGCTACCGGGCTCGACAGCGAAGAGGTTGGCTTGCTGGATACCACCAGCAATAACCAAGTGACTACGCCGACGATCGACACCAACGTTGCTACCGACCTGATTCTTGGCGCCACTCCTTCCATCAGCGAAGCGGGTGGCGTAATCGTCTATACCGCCACGGTTGGCCAGGCGCCGACCACCAACCTGGTCGTCACCCTGTCCAATGGTGCCGTAATCGTCATCCCGGCCGGGCAGACCAGCGGCAGCGTCAATGTCGTGGTCCCGGCAAATGACACGCCTTATATCGACGGTGGCCAGATCTCGGCAACTGTAACGGGTACCACCGGCGGCAACGGCCTGACGGTGACAGTGCCGCAAACGCCGGCAGTCACCCAGGTTACCGATACCATCGACACCACCACCGCGACGCTGACGGCGAACCCGTCGGTGACCGAAGGTGGCGTAATCACCTACACCGTGACCCTGAGCAACCCTGCCCAGACGCCGGTGACCGTGACGCTGTCCAACGGGCAGGTAATCACCATCGAAGCTGGCAAGACCCAAGGCAGCGTCGACTTCCAGACCCCGGCGAACGACGTCTACAACAACGGTTCGACCGTCAGTACCACGATCACCGGCGCTACCGGTGGCAATTTCGAGCAACTGACGCCGAACCCTGCACCGACTGAAACGGTAATCAGTGACTCGGTCGATAACACGACCGCCACTCTGACCGCTTCGCCAAGCGTCACTGAAGGTGGCGTGATCACCTACACCGTGACCCTGAGCAATCCTGCCCAGACTCCGGTAACTGTGACCCTGTCCAACGGCCAGACCATTACCGTTGAAGCCGGCAAAACCCAGGGCAGTGTCGACTTCCAGACCCCGGCGAACGACGTCTACAACAACGGCTCGACCGTCAGCGTCACCATCGAAAACGCCACTGGCGGTAACTTCGAGCAGCTGACCCCGAATCCGACCCCGGCTCAGACCACGATCAACGATTCGGTAGACACCACCACTGCGACTTTGACTGCTTCGCCAAGCGTTACTGAAGGTGGCGTGATCACCTACACCGTGACCCTGAGCAACCCTGCCCAAACTCCGGTAACCGTGACCCTGTCCAACGGCCAGACCATCACCGTTGAGGCCGGCAAAACCCAAGGCAGCGTTGATTTCCAGACCCCGGCGAACGACGTCTATAACAACGGTTCGACTGTCAGTGTCACCATCGAAAACGCCACTGGCGGTAACTTCGAGCAGCTGACCCCGAGTCCGACCCCGGCTCAGACCACGATCAACGATTCGGTAGACACCACCACCGCAACTCTGACGGCGAACCCG
>NZ_JBBMRJ010000056.1:0-14213 GCF_037993085.1 Pseudomonas sp. YNh
GAATGACCAGCCCGAACAGCGGGCTTGCCGCGTCGAGCATCAGGTTTGCGAAGCCGCCACGCAGCTGGAACTCCGGGTCGGCGGGGTAGCCGGATAGATCCGTTGCGAGTTGAGGACCAGTACCGGTACGAGGCTGTTGGGTACCCTTGATATCCTCCAGCAGAATTGGCTTTTTCTTGGCCGGCACGGGTGTTTCAGTGCCATCGGACTCTTTGGACATCCTTAATCCTCGTCTAGTTGGAAGGTCAACTCACACAATGGCTGCGAACTTCCCATATGATCGGGCGCAAGCATTATGCGAAAGCCTGAAGACTAACGAGGAATCAATATCTATGGGAGATTGAAACTTCCTAATGGTCTGTAGGAAGTTTCGCTTCAAGTTATTTTTAAATAATTATTAACGAGCAGAGGCTTGATGATTTGTCTGAATTGTTGTTGCTTTTGTGACTGCCGGAGGCTCTATTACGAAGGCTGCGGGATAGCAGGATCACGCATGGCAGGGCAGTTTTCCGGCGCCTGCAACGCGACGCGCCCATAGAAGAACAATGCCGTTGCCCAAGTTGTCAGCCAGACAAAGATCCCAGCCCAGAACGTATGGGACATATAGTGCCAACCCTGCACCACCCGGGTAGTGCCGTACACGAACCCGATCAGCAGAATTGCCACCAGCAACTTGCGCGCATGTGCCCAGCGGTGGCGCAGGGCTACGAAATAGAGCGCCAACAAGGTAAATCCGCTGGAGGCATGGCCACCCGGCCAGCAGCGACCATCGCCGGCCTTGTTCCACACGGAGAAGTTTTCGAACCATTCGACCCGGGTCTGCGAGCCGCCATATAGCGTGGTTTCCACAGGGCAATACACGCTGGTGTGGCTTTTCAGGTAATGAATCACCGTCGTGCTCAGTGCGAACGCCACCACCACGAACAGCAGGTCACGGCGGTGTCGGGTGGTAAAGCGCAGCAATGGTGCGATGCGAGCCTTTTCCA
The DNA here is from genome assembly GCF_037993085.1 of Pseudomonas sp. YNh. Classification (NCBI taxonomy): domain Bacteria; kingdom Pseudomonadati; phylum Pseudomonadota; class Gammaproteobacteria; order Pseudomonadales; family Pseudomonadaceae; genus Pseudomonas; species Pseudomonas sp. YNh. The sequence continues at coordinate 987 of NZ_JBBMRJ010000056.1, forward strand.
GCATCCGGGTCAGGCCCAGTTGAGGGTGGTTGGCCAGACGCGGCCAGATGAACGACAGCAGGCTGCCGATGACTGCCAGCTCGCCGGTCCAGTCCGGCAGGATGCGAGGCCATTTGTGGGTGGCTTTTTCGAACCACTGGTTGTGCAGCAATGGGAACTGGCCGGTGGCCGGGTCGAGGAGCAGGTTGCTGATCCAGCGATCGAGCTCGGTGAGATCGAATGCAATAAACACGATGGCAGCCAGCAACAGCGGCAGCAGCAGATTATTACGGTAGAAGGCGGTACGAGAGGGCATTGTTCAGAGTTCCTTGGCATCAACGAGACTGGGCCACTCACTGGCCGCTATCTGGCCCAGCAGCTTCGCCTTGCCATCGCTGCCCTGGGTGATGAACAGGGCGCTGGCATAGCTGTTCGACGTCGCGCTGGCAGGTACTTCGAGCGCCTGCTCCAGCCGTTCCATGCAGCCGCTGTGGCTGACCAGCACGAGGTTGTGGCCGTTTCGCTTGAGGGCCAGAGCGTTTTCGGCGAAGTGGCCGTCACACTGATTCAGCCAGCCTCGCGTGGGAACGGTCTTATCAAACATGGCGTGTGCGGTCTGCCGGGTACGCACTTCCGGGCTGGCCCACACGTCGGCTGAGCCCAGGCCAAGGTGCTGCAGGCCGTTGCCGACCTCGGCGGCCACATGGCTGCCCGCGACCGTGATTCCGCTGGGGGCACCCAGGCAAGCACCGCTGGAGCGGTCGCAGCGTTCGGCATGGCGCAGCACCACAATCACCGAGCCTTTCGCCCAGGCGGCCTCTAGCCCGCTGTGTTGCAGGTGATGAGGGTTGCCCAGGTTGGGGATGGCCGTGCGGGCATGTGCCCAGGCTGCCGCTACGCCCAGGATCAACAGCAGGCACAAGACTGCGAACAGCGCCGTGCCCCAAGGCAATCGGGGTATCTGGGACGCGGGTGATTTGTCGATTACGCCTTGCAGCATGTTTGCCACTCCAGTCAGCTCGCTCCACACAAGAGCGTCGGCACTGTAGGTAGCGGGATGTCGCTAGAGAGTGAGGCTGATGTGAAAAACGCGTTGCCCCGACAGCAGTCAGCCAGTGAGAAGTCAAGTATGAAACCGGTTTCAAAACATTTCTGAACGCGCTAGATTATTCGGCTGTCTTCTTGATGGCCTATCAAGATCACCCCCCATGGAAAATCAGATGGCGCTTATCAAGGCCGCCGCACAGCCGATGAGGATTCGCAATGCCTGAGCATGCTCCAGACAACCCGCGCAGGGATTTTCTGCGCAAGACTTTGACCCTGATCCCCGTGGTTACCGTGGCCAGCACAGGGCTTGGCGTTGGCGCCAGCCAGCTGCTTGCGGCCCCCCAACCGCATCAGCAACCGAACGTGCCGGCCACGCCGCCTGCGGGCAACTATCAACCGACGTTCTTCAGCGCCGAAGAGTGGGCGTTTATACAAGCTGCGGTATCGCGCATCATCCCGGCTGATGAGCTTGGCCCCGGCGCACTCGAAGCCGGCGCCGCCGAGTTCATCGACCGCCAGATGAACACCCCCTACGCGACTGGCGCGCAGTGGTACATGCAAGGCCCGTTCAACGCCGACGCCGCGCCCGAGCTGGGCTACCAGTTGCAGCTCAGCCCGCAACAAATCTATCGCCTGGGCATCGCTGCCGTGGACGGCTGGTGCAAAGCCAACGGCGGGCAAGTTTTTGCCGCGCAAGATAGCGCTACCCGAGACCGTATTCTCAGCAAGGTCGAGGCAGGAGAGCTGGTGTTCGACACCGTCCCGGCGAAGGTGTTCTTCAGCCTGTTGGTGCAGAACACCCGTGAGGGGTTCTTCTGCGACCCGATTCATGGCGGCAACAAGGGCATGGTCGGCTGGACCCAGATTGGCTTCCCCGGTGCCCGCGCCGACTTCATGGACTGGGTCGAGCGTAACGAGCCTTACCCGTTCCCGGCTGTATCGATCCGCGGCGAGAGGGCCTGAGGCATGGCGACTGTGTTGAACAAAGTGGATGCGGTTATCGTCGGCTTCGGCTGGGCTGGCGCGATCATGGCCAAGGAACTGACCGAGGCCGGGCTGCATGTGGTAGCCCTGGAGCGGGGGCCGATGCAGGATACCTACCCGGAAGGCAGCTACCCGCAAGTGATCGATGAGCTGACTTACAGCGTGCGCAAGAAGCTGTTCGTGGATGTGTCGAAAGAAACCGTCACTATCCGCCACAGCGTGAAGGACGTGGCACTGCCCAATCGCCAGCTCGGTGCCTTCCTGCCGGGCAAGGGCGTTGGCGGCGCAGGCCTGCACTGGTCGGGCGTGCACTTCCGGGTCGACCCGGTCGAGTTGCGTCTGCGCAGCCATTACGAAGAGCGCTACGGGCGCAAGTTCATCCCTGAGGGTATGACCATCCAGGACTTCGGCGTCAGTTACGAAGAGCTGGAACCGTGTTTCGACTTTGCCGAAAAGGTCTTCGGCACCTCAGGCCAGGCCTGGACCGTCAACGGCCAGGTGGTGGGTGAAGGGAAGGGCGGCAACCCCTACGCGCCGGACCGCTCCAACCCGTTCCCGCTGCCCGCGCAGAAGAACGTGGTGTCGGCCAGGCTGTTCGAAAAAGCCGCCACCAGCCTGGGCTACAAACCCTACAACCTGCCATCGGCAAACACCTCCGGGCCTTACACCAACCCGTACGGGGCGCAGATGGGGCCGTGCAACTTCTGTGGTTTCTGCAGCGGCTACGTGTGCTACATGTACTCCAAGGCCTCGCCCAACGTGAACATTCTGCCAGCGCTGCGCCAGGTGCCCAACTTCGAGTTGCGGCCCAATGCCCATGTGCTGCGGGTAAACCTGGACGACAGCAAGCGCAAGGCCACTGGCGTGACCTACATCGATGCGCAGGGGCGCGAGGTGGAGCAGCCGGCGGAGCTGGTGATCCTGGCGGCGTTCCAGTTCAACAATGTGCGCCTGATGCTGCTTTCCGGCATCGGCAAGCCCTACGACCCAGTCAAGAACGAAGGTGTGGTCGGGCGTAACTTCGCCTATCAGAACATGGGCACGGTCAAGGCGTTCTTCGACAAGAACACCTACACCAACAACTTCATCGGCGCGGGTGGCAACGGCATTGCCATCGACGATTTCAATGCCGACAACTTCGACCATGGCCCCCACGGCTTTGTCGGCGGCTCGCCGATGTGGGTGAACCAGGCCGGCAGCCGGCCGATTGCCGGCACCTCCAACCCGCCGGGTACGCCGGCCTGGGGCAGTGCCTGGAAGAAAGCCACGGCCGACTACTACACCCACCAGGTGTCGATGGACGCCCACGGCGCCCACCAGTCCTACCGTGCCAATTACCTGGACCTGGACCCCACCTACCGCGACGCCTACGGCCAGCCGCTATTGCGCATGACCTTCGACTGGCAGGAAAACGACATCAAGATGAACCAGTTCATGGTCGACAAGCTGAGCAAGATCGCTCAGGCGATGAACCCCAAGGCCATTGCCGTGCTGGGCAAGCAGGTCAAGGACCACTTCAACACCGCCAGCTACCAGACTACCCACCTGAACGGCGGTGCGATCATGGGCACCGATCCCAAGACCAGTGCACTGAACCGCTACCTGCAAAGCTGGGACGTGCATAACGTGTTCGTGCCGGGGGCTTCGGCGTTCCCGCAGGGGCTGGGTTACAACCCGACCGGGCTGCTGGCCGCGCTGACTTATTGGTCGGCACGTGCGATCCGCGAGCAGTACCTGAAAAACCCCGGCCCGCTGGTCCAGGCCTGAGGAGCGATGAGCATGAAGACAATGTTGATCGCAACCCTGCTGATCGGTGCCACTACGGCCTTACAGGCCGTGGCGAATGACGATGCGCAGGTGCGCCAGGGCGAGTACCTGGCCCGCGCCGGTGATTGTGTGGCCTGCCACACCGCCAAGGGCGGCAAGGCCTTTGCCGGCGGCCTGCCGATGGAAACGCCAATCGGCACGGTGTACTCCACCAACATCACCCCGGCGGCCAGCGGCATCGGCAATTACAGCTTCGAAGACTTCGACCAGGCGGTACGCAAGGGCATTGGCAAGGATGGCAGCACCTTGTACCCGGCCATGCCATACCCGTCGTATGCGCGGGTCAGCGAGCAGGACATGCAGGCGCTGTACGCCTACTTCATGAAAGGTGTGGAGCCGGTCGAGCAGGCGAACCAGGCCACTGACATTCCCTGGCCGCTGAGCATGCGTTGGCCGCTGGCAATCTGGCGTGGTCTGTTTGCGCCAGAGGCCAAGCCTTGGCAAGCCTCGGCCGCAGCCGACCCGGTGGTGAACCGTGGCGCTTACCTGGTTGAGGGCCTTGGGCATTGTGGCGCCTGCCATACGCCGCGGGCGCTGACCATGCAGGAAAAGGCGCTGAGCCCTGCAGAGGGCGAGCAGTTCCTGGCCGGCAGCGCACCGCTGGAAGGCTGGATCGCGAAAAACCTGCGTGGCGATCACAAGGACGGCCTGGGCAGCTGGAGCGAAGCGCAGCTGGTGCAGTTTCTGAAGACCGGGCGTAGCGATCGCAGCGCGGTGTTCGGCGGCATGAGCGATGTGGTCGAACACAGCATGCAGCACATGAGTGACGCCGACCTTACCGCTATCGCCCGTTATCTGAAGACCCTGCCGCCGAGCAACCCGAATGACCAGCCGCACGTCTACGACAAGCAGGTGGCGGATGCGCTGTGGAAGGGTGATGACAGCAAACCCGGGGCGGCGGTGTACATCGACAACTGCGCGGCCTGCCACCGTACCGATGGCCAAGGCTACACCCGCGTGTTCCCCGCGTTGGCTGGCAACCCGGTGGTACAGACCGCAGACGCCACGTCGCTGATTCACGTGGTGCTTGCGGGGGGGACGGTGCCGGCGACGCACACCGCGCCGTCGAACTTCACCATGCCGGCATTCGGCTGGCGCCTGAGTGACCAGGAGGTTGCCGAGGTGGTGAACTTCATCAGAACCAGTTGGGGTAACCACGGCAGCGCCGTTACGGCGGGTGATGTGAAGTCGCTTCGCTGACCTCTCCAGCTGCACACTGATCCACTGTGGGAGCGGGTTTACCCGCGAATGCGATGTCGAAGCTACCGACGCATTCGCGGGTGAACCCGCTCCCACATTTTTTTGGTTGAAATTGTATTTGCATCAATCATTTAATTTGATTATCTAACCTTGAATATCATGTTTTTTTCAACATTGCCGACCAACGGCATGTTGACGAACTGCCGTAGTTTTGCTGTATTGAAACCGGTTTCATCGCTATCACAATAATCATAAGGACAGCCCATGACCGACGCGCCTGCCCATCCCCGCGAACGGGTCACCATCAGCGAAGTAGCGCGTGTCGCTGGCGTTTCCAAAGCCACCGTCTCCCGTTACATCGGTGGCGATCGCCAATTGCTGGCCGAAGCCACGGCCAAGCGCCTGGCAGATGTCATCGAACGCCTCGGCTACCGCCCCAACCAGATGGCCCGCGGCCTCAAGCGTGGCCAGACGCGACTGATCGGCATGCTGGTGGCCGATATCCTCAACCCCTATTCAGTGGCCGTGATGCATGGCGTGGAAACCGCCTGCCGTCAGCACGGTTACAGCCTGGTGGTGTGCAACACCAACCGCGACGACGAGCAGGAGCGTCACCACCTGGTGGCCCTGCAGAGTTACAACGTTGAAGGGTTGATCGTGAACACGCTCGGGCATCACCCCGGCGAACTGCTCAACCTGCAGCGTGACATCCCCATGGTGCTGGTCGACCGCCAATTGCCCGAGCTGAATGTCGACCTGGTGGGCCTGGACAATGCCGATGCGGTCGAGCAGGCCCTCGACCATCTGCAGGCCCAGGGCTACCGCGACATCCTGGCGGTCAGCGAACCCCTCGATGGCACCAGCTCACGCCTGGAGCGGGTGCAGGCATTCGGCGCGTCGGTCAGCCGCCGGCCCGGCATGCGCCAGCAGGTGCTGGAAATCAGCGCCGGGCTGCAGGGCCAACTGGCTACGTTTCTTGCCAGCCGCGGCCATGGCCCGCAAGCCATCTTCACCTTCAACGGCGTTGCCACCTTGGCCGTGACCAGAGCCCTGCACGAGGCCGGGTGCAACCTGTTCGCCGATGTCGGGCTGATCGCCCTCGACGACCTCGACTGGTACCCCTTGGTCGGCAAAGGCATCACTGCACTGGCCCAACCCACCGAGCGTATCGGTGTGGCGGCATTCGAAAGCCTGCTCGGTCGCCTGCGCGGCGACAGCGGGGCAGCCCGGCGCATCGACTTCAAGGCCAGCCTGATCATCCGCGGTTCAACCCAACCCCAGTAAGCAACGGCAGGCCTGCGCCTGCTACTACCGAGTAAAAATGAAACCGGTTTCATAAGGATAAAAACAATGCACCCGAACCCCGTTTCCATCAGCCTCTCAAGCTACGGTGCCGACTTTGTGCGGCAGCGTGGACAGGAGCAGTTCCTGGACATGCTGGCGGCCGCTGGCGTCAGCCGAGTGGAATTGCGCGAAGAGTTGTTCGCCAGTGCACCGGACGCGGCTGCACTCGGTGCGGTCATCGCCGCACTGCGCCTGGAGTGCCTGTACTCGACACCTCTTGAACTGTGGACCGCGCAAGGCGTGCCTGACCCGCTACTGGTCCATAAGCTGGAAACTGCGCGGGCGCTTGGCGCTGTAGCGCTGAAGGTTTCCTTGGGGCACTTCGATGCGCACTGCGATGTAACCGCCTTGGCAGCGCTGCTGCCTGCGCATGGGCCGCTGCTGCTGGTGGAAAACGATCAAACCGCACAGGGTGGCAGGATCGAACCGCTGCTGCAGTTCTTCCAGCGTGCCGACACGCTTGGGCTGCGCCTGGGCATGACCTTCGACATCGGCAACTGGCAGTGGCAAGGCGAGCCTGCGCGGCAAGCCGCACGGCAACTGGGCCGTTGGGTGCGCTATGTGCATTGCAAGGCTGTGCAGCACCGGGCCGATGGTCGCCTGGTTGCCATACCGCCCCAAGCGGCGGACCTGCAGGCGTGGGCAGCGCTGATGACCGAGTTCGCCCCCGGTGTGATGCGCGCCGTGGAATACCCCCTGGTTGGCGAAGACTTGCTGGCGGTTACCCGTGCCCAGGTACGCAGCCTGGCTGCATTGGGCGCGAGGGTGGAGGTGGCCCATGCATGAGCATGACGTGCTGTGCTTCGGCGAGACCATGGCCATGTTCGTCGCCGAGCAAACAGGTGACCTGGCCAGTGTCGGCCAGTTCGGCAAACGCATCGCCGGCGCGGACAGCAACGTGGCCATCGGCTTGGCACGCCTGGGCTTCAAGGTGCGCTGGCTGAGCAGGGTAGGCGACGACTCGCTCGGCCGTTTCGTGCTCGAAAGCTTGCGCCGCGAAGGCCTTGACTGTTCCGGTGTCGAGGTGGATGCCAGTTACCCGACGGGTTTTCAGCTCAAGGCGCGTTGCGATGATGGCAGCGACCCGGCAGTGGAGTACTTTCGCCGCGGTTCGGCAGCCAGCAGGCTGTCGCCCGCACTGCTGAGCCCTGCCTGCCTGCAGGCTCGCCACCTGCACGCCACCGGCATCCCGCTGGCGCTGTCCGACAGCTGCCGTGCGCTGTCCCACGCGCTGGTGGACGCCATGCGCGCAGCCGGGCGCAGCATATCGTTCGACCCCAACCTGCGGCCCTCGCTGTGGCCGGATCAAGACAGCATGGTGCGCGAAACCAATGCCCTGGCGGTCAAGGCCGACTGGGTTCTACCGGGCCTGGAAGAGGGGCGGTTGCTGACCGGCCAGCATACCCCGGCGGACATCGCCGCGTTCTACCTCGACCAAGGGGTGGAACTGGTGGTGATCAAGCTGGGCGATGCCGGCGCCTACTTCCGCAGCGCCAAGGGCGAAGGGCAGGTAGCACCCGTGCCGGTCAGCAGAGTGGTGGACACCGTCGGTGCGGGTGACGCCTTCGCCGTCGGCGTGCTCAGCGCGTTGCTGGAGGGCCGCGCCGTGCCCGCAGCAGTGGCGCGTGGCAACTGGTGCGGCAGCCGCGCCGTGCAGTCGCGCGGCGACATGGAAGGGCTGCCGTTGCGCCACGAGCTGGAGGCCTACGACCTGCGCAGGAGCGCGTGAGCCAGCCAACCCCGAATCACCTGTTGCAACAAAAAAAACAAGCTCAGGAGAACCAAACCATGCAAAGCCAAAGCCTGGCACCTCGCCGCTGGTGGTACATCATCCCGATTGTGTTCGTCACCTACAGCCTGGCGTACCTGGACCGCGCCAATTACGGCTTCGCCGCCGCCTCCGGCATGGCCGAAGACCTGCACATCACCCCCGTGCTGTCTTCGCTGTTGGGTGCGCTGTTCTTTCTCGGTTACTTCTTCTTCCAGGTGCCCGGCGCCATCTACGCCGAAAAGCGCAGCGTGAAGAAGCTGATCTTCGTCTGCCTGATCCTGTGGGGCGGCCTTGCCACGCTCACCGGCATGGTCAGCAACGTCTACATGCTGATCGGTATCCGCTTTCTGCTCGGGGTGGTAGAGGCCGCCGTCATGCCGGCCATGCTGGTGTACCTGTGCCACTGGTTCACCCGTGCCGAGCGCTCGCGTGCCAATACCTTCCTGATGCTCGGGAACCCGGTGACCATCCTGTGGATGTCGGTGGTTTCGGGGTACCTGATCAAGCATTACGACTGGCGCTGGATGTTTATCATCGAAGGCCTGCCTGCCGTGATCTGGGCGTTCTTCTGGTGGCGCCTGGTGGATGATCGCCCGGCCCAGGTGAAGTGGCTGAGCGATCAGGAGAAGGCGGCCCTGGCGCAGGCACTGGCTGCCGAGCAACAGGGTATCAAGCCCGTGAAGAACTACCGCGAGGCGTTCCGCTCGCCGCAGGTGATCATCCTGGCGCTGCAGTACTTCTGCTGGAGCATTGGCGTGTATGGCTTCGTGCTGTGGCTGCCGTCGATTCTCAAGCAGGCCGCGAATGTGGATATCGTGCAGGCCGGCTGGCTGGCCTCGGTGCCTTACCTGGCGGCGGTGCTGGCGATGGTGGGCGTGTCCTGGGCGTCCGACCGCCTGCAAAAGCGCAAGCGCTTCGTCTGGCCGCCACTGTTGATTGCCGCCGTGGCGTTCTATGGCTCGTACGCGTTGGGCAGCGAGCATTTCTGGCTGTCGTACGCGTTGCTGGTGGTTGCCGGCGCCTGCATGTACGCACCCTATGGCCCGTTCTTCGCGATCGTGCCCGAGATCCTGCCGGCCAACGTCGCAGGCGGGGCCATGGCGCTGATCAACAGCATGGGCGCGCTGGGCTCGTTCGGCGGCTCGTGGCTGGTGGGCTACCTGAATGGCGCTACGGGCGGGCCAGGGGCCTCTTACCTGTTCATGTGCGGCGCGCTGCTGACCGCAGTGGCACTTACCGCCGCACTTAATACATCCCAGACGTCTGGCCGGGCCAAGCGCGGTAGCTCGCGGCTGGCCATGAACCCATAGGAAACCTGCAATGAAGAAGCGAATCGTGCTGTACAAACGCCTGTCCGACGACTTGATGGCACGCCTGCAAGAGCGCGTTGAGGTGACCTGGGTGGATACCTCCCTGCCCGATGGCCTGGCCCGCCTGCGCGATGCGTTGCCGGGGGCTCACGGGTTGCTGGGGGCCAGCCTGCGCCTGGATGCCAGCCTGCTGGACCTGGCGCCACAGCTGGAAGTGGTGTCCAGCGTTTCGGTGGGCGTGGACAACTACGATGTTGCCGAACTCAGCCGGCGTGGCGTGATGCTGACCAACACACCTGACGTGCTCACCGAAACCACTGCCGACACCGGCTTTGCCTTGATTCTGGCTACCGCCAGGCGGGTGGTCGAGCTGGCGAACTGGGTGCGTAACGGCCATTGGCAGGCCAACCTGGGGCCGGCGCATTTTGGCTGTGACGTGCATGGCAAGACCTTGGGCATCGTTGGCATGGGCCGCATCGGCGAAGCCTTGGCCCGGCGCGCGGCAGCCGGCTTTGGCATGCGCGTGCTGTACCACAGCCAGCGCGCCAAGCCCGAGGTGGAGGCGCGCCATGCGGCACGCCAGTGCAGCCTGGATGAGTTGTTGCAGCAGGCGGATTTCGTTTGCCTGACGGTGCCGCTTAGCGCCAGCACCGAAGGCCTGATCGGCGCACGGGAGCTGGCGTTGATGAAGCCTGAGGCGATCCTGGTGAACATCTCACGCGGGCGCGTGGTGGATGAGCAGGCGCTGGTCGAAGCGTTGCGGGCCAGGCGCATACGCGGTGCGGGGCTGGATGTGTTTGTGCAGGAGCCGCTATCAGTAGACTCGCCGCTGTTGCAGCTCGATAACGTGGTAGCGACACCGCATATCGGCTCGGCGACCGAGGAAACCCGGCAGGCCATGGCGCGTTGCGCGGTAGACAACCTGCTGAGCGCGCTGGCCGGCGAGCGGCCGGCGAATTTGGTGAATGAGGTATGCAGGACGTGAGAACAAGGGGCCGCTATGCGGCCCATCGCCGGCGAGCCAGCTTCCACAGGGTTTCACAGGCCTGAGCCTTGCGCAGCTCCTGTGGGAGCTGGCTTGCCGGCGATGGGCTGCGCAGCAGCCGCCGGACAATACAGGTCTATCGGCAGTTACCTGCCTTGCGATAGCCCGCTGCCTGCGCCTCACCCTCGTTAGCGAAGGTAACCTGGTTCTTGGCGGCCACCTGGTTGAAGCCGGGGCAACCTACAGACAGGTGATAAACGTGGCTGTTGCGGTTGCCAAGCACGGCCCCGACTGACTGGACACTGGCCAGGCTCGGTTTGGCCTCTGCCTTGGCGGCTTTCACCGGCACCGCTTGCACCACGCCACTGCCAACCGGCTTGTAGTCAGCCGTCCACTTGCGCTCCCCGCTCACGAACGGGTTGGCATGCCCCATGATCGCGGCAATGCGCCGGTCGCGCTCTTTCTCCCAGGCCGACACCGGGTGCTGTTTGTCCCAGGCCATCAGCAGCTGTTGCTGCTGGCGCGACATGCTCAGTTGGTAACGGTCGAACATGTAGAACGTGGTACGGGCCACCAGCCCTTTGACTTCATCGCGCGGTTCGGCGGCGCGCTGGACGAAGTCGACCTTGGTGGTGCACTGGCCATACTCGCCGGCATTGCCAGCGACCATGCCGTAGTTGAAGTTGCTGCGGTCACCGTTGACCTCGCCCACGGCCGGGTAGAGGTTGAACAGGTCGGCTTCCATGGCGCGGAACACGGGGTCGTTGTCCACGCAGTGCTCGCGGCCGCCGTTCTTCCAGCACTGGCGCTGGTTGCCGAAGGTGTAGGCGGGCACGATGTGTTCCCACTCGGTGCGCTCGGCGCGGTTCTGTTGCTTGCGGGTCTGGTAGCCGCACGAAGCCGCATCGATGCGGCCGCCGGACTTGCCCACCCAGGTCCACTTGCAGCCGCAGTACAGGTCGCCCATGGCACTGCTGGCCTGGTCCAGGTACACCTTCTGCTTGGCCACCACCTTGGCCTCGGTGAACGTGGCTGGCGGGTTGGCCAAGGCAGGGAGGGTGAAGGAAAACACTAAGGTTACGGCGTAAAGCAGTGATTTCATGGGAAAAACATATTTCAGATTGGGGCGCGCATTGTAATGCTTTCCCCGTCGCTGGCCAGCTCGCTGAGCCATACCAGCGGTCGGCCCGGGTCGTCGCCGGCCATGCGGTCGAACGTGGCTGAGTCGAGCATATCCCTGACCTGAGCGCCCATGCGCAGCAGCCGCTCGATGAAACCGGCACCGACGTCGCCATAGTCCTCAAGTGAAACGCCGCTCTGGTTGTGCTGTATTGCCAAGTGGTAATGACTGACCCCGGCGCCATTGCCACTGCCGCCCAGCACCACGGTAAAGCGTGGGCCCAGCAGGCCGGCCAGGCGTTGCTGGACCAGGTCGAGCAGTGCGACCGGTACTTCATCGTGGCGCAGTGATGTGGGGAAACAGGGTGTGAACGGAGGCATGAGGGTGTCCTGCTGGGCGGGTTCGAGTGTTGCCCAGCTTAGGCAAGGTGACTGTCAACTTGGGTTAAGCGGGGGTAAAAGCGGGTAATACTCAAACAGGCCCCGGCCTTGTGCCGCGATGGGCTGCGCAGCAGCCCCGGGATTTCAGCGTCATGGCAACAACTGATGGGGCTGCTGCGCAGCCCATCGCGGCACAAGGCCGCTCCTACAGGGACCGTGCATGGCTGGTGTATCAGAACGTTTGCCCCAGCGAGAACTGGAAGATCTGGGTCTCGGCGTTGTCCGGCTTTTTCAACGGCGCCGCCAGGCTGAAGCTCAGCGGCCCCATCGGGCTGTACCAGGTCACGCCCACCCCGAGCGACACGGCCAACTGTGCCAGGTCGACGCTGCCGCAGCCCTGGGTGGTCGACAGGTAGCAGGTGTCGGCATAAACGTTGCCGGCGTCGACGAACAGAGAGCTGCGCAGCTGGCTCTGGTCCTTCACGAACGGCAACGGGAAGAGGTATTCGGCACCGCCGGTCACCAGAATGTTGCCCCCCAGCACATCCGTGTCACGGTCGGAATAGTAAGCCTGGCCCGCGCTGGCGTAGGTGCCGGTGGCCGGGGTATTGCGCGGGCCGAGGGTGCCGTCCTTGAACCCGCGTACCGAGCCCTGGCCCCCCGCGGTGTAGCTTTCATAGAACGGCAAGCCGTCGGTGGACCCGTAGCCATTGCCATAGCCCAGGCTGGTGTGCAGGCGCAGCGAGGTGTTGTTGGTCACCGGCAGGAAGGTCTGGCCGTTGTAGTCCAGCTTGTAGAACGACAGGTCGCTGCCAGGGGTGGTGGCCATCAGCGTGAGGCTTTGCGAGTGGCCACGTGTGGCCAGCACGCCTTTATTCAGCGTGGACTCGGACCAGCCGATCGACGCTTTGAGGTTGTTGAAACTCTTGCCCTCACGGGAGATGAAGTCGTAGATCTCGTCGGCGCTGTAGGTACCCGGCGAAATGTCGTCATGCTGCAGGGTCAGGCCGTAGGTCAGGCGCGAGGTTTCGTTGATCGGGTAGCCAAAGCTGACCCCGGCGCCGTAGCTGTTGATCGCATAGTACGAAACGCCATCGTCGTAGTAGTCGCTGTAGTCGGTGGTGTTGTAGAACAGGTTGTAGCCCAGGCTGACACCGTCGGCGGTGAAGTAGGGGTTCACGAAGCCGAAGTTGTACTTGGTCTGGTATTCGCTGCGAGTCAGGCCGATGGACACCTTGTTACCGGTACCCAGGAAGTTGCTCTGGCTGATCGAACCACCG
>NZ_JBBMRJ010000057.1:0-13769 GCF_037993085.1 Pseudomonas sp. YNh
GCCGACGTTCAGCGGCAAGGCACCGAAGACACTGCCAGCGGAAACCCGCTGCAGGCCGTTGACCCGGATGTCGGCGATCCTGAAAGGGGAGGCTTGGGCCAGCGAGGCTTTCAGCAACAGGATGGAGAGCAACAGGCGCGGGTAGTTCATCGGGGGTTCCAGACAAGCGGATTCGTAGGGGAGCAAGCGCGGGCAACCCGCTAGCAGCGGGCGATGAGGATACGGGCGGGCTGTGTACGGCGCGGTTAGCCGAGGGTAAAGATGTGTAAAGTCCGACCGGCCGGCGGTGACAGTGCCGGCCTGCGGGGCGATCATTACAGCCCCTGCAATTGCGATGTCTGGCCCCGATGATCCCTGTGCTGCTGGTCGACGACGACCGCGAACTGACTGAAATGCTCTCTTTGTACCTGGCGCGCGAAGGCTTTCAGGCCACTGCCGTGAATACGGGTGAAGAGGGCGAGACCCAGGCGTTGTCCGGTCACTTCCAGGTGGTGGTGCTGGATGTGATGCTGCCGGGTATCTCTGGCATTGAAGTGCTGCGGCGCGTGCGTGCGCGCAGCCAGGTGCCGGTGCTGCTGCTGACTGCCCGTGGCGACAACATCGACCGTATTGCCGGCCTTGAGCTGGGGGCCGATGACTACGTGCCCAAGCCCAGCTCCCCGGGTGAACTGGTCGCACGCCTGCGGGCGATCCTGCGCCGGGTGCAGCCGCATCCCACGGGTGAGGGCAGTGCGCCCGAACACGTGCGCACGGGCGCATTGAAAATGTGGCCGGGCCGTCGTGAGGCGCATTGGGGCGAAGCCACGCTGGAGCTGACCGGCTCGGAGTTCAGCCTGCTCGAAGCGTTGGCCCGCCAGGCTGGCCAGCTGGTCAGCAAGCAAGACCTGTCACTCAATGCCTTGGGCCGGCCGCTGACTCGTTATGACCGGCGCATCGACGTGCACGTCAGCAGCATCCGGCAAAAGCTCGGCCCACGCGCCGACGGCAGCAGCTGGATCCAGAGCGTGCGTGGCATGGGCTACATGCTGATAGTCGAATGATGCGCCGGCGCCTGTTCTGGAAGCTGTTCCTGGCGTTCTGGCTGGCCAACTGCCTGACCTTCCTGGTGGGCGCGGGCGCCTTCATGCTCAATGAGTGGCGTGGCGATACCCCGGCGCTGCGTTCGCTGCTGGCCACCGAGCTGCAGGTACTGCAGCGTTATGGTGAGCAGCCCGGCCGGCAGTTGCTGGAGGTGTCGCCGCAGCCGCCGGATGTGCAAGTGGGCCTTTACGACGGCCAGGGCCAGTTGTTGGCAGGCAAAGCGGTGCCGGTCGTGCGTTTCGAGCAGGCGTTGAACGACAGTGAAGGCCGCCCACTGGTGCTGCGTGCTTCGGTGGCCACGGTGCTTGGCGAACCGCCGCGTCCTCGAGGCATGGGCCCGCTGTTTACCGGCACGCTGATGAGTGCGCTGTTTGCCTTCCTGTGCAGTTTGTACCTGACTCGCCCGTTGGCCTGGCTGCGCGAAGCCATGGGCCAGGTAGCTCAGGGCCGGTTCGATGTGCGCGTGAAACCCAGGTTGGGCAAGCGCCGCGACGAGATCGTCGAGCTGGCCGAGGACTGCGACCGCATGGCTGGCCAGCTAAAGGCCCTGGTGCAGGCGCAGCAGAACCTGCTGCACGATATTTCCCACGAACTGCGCTCACCGCTGACCCGCATGCATGCCGCCATCGGCCTGATGCGTCAGCAGCCCGACCGGCACGACATGCTGGAACGGGTGGAGCGTGAGTCACGGCGTATGGACGACCTGATCGAGCAGCTGCTGACCCTGGCCCGCGCCCAGGCGCGGCAGGGTGACAGCGACTTTGCCAGTGTCGATGTGGTAGAGCTGCTGGCGCAGATCGTCGAGGACGCCCGTTTCGAGGCGGGCATGAAGCAGTGCCAGGTGTCCTTGCACGCCCACGGCGCGTTTCTCATCCATGGGCATGAAGAGCTGCTGTACCGTGCGTTCGAGAACATCATCCGCAACGCCGTGCGCTACACCGCAGCCAGCACCGAAGTGTTGGTCGAGGCCGCGCTGGCGCCGGGCGGGCAATGGTTTCAGGTCAGTGTCAGCGACCACGGTCCGGGCGTGGACCCGGCGCGGCTGAAGCGCATCTTCGAGCCGTTCGACCGGGGCACCGACAGCAGCGATGATGGTTTTGGCCTGGGTCTGGCGATTGCCCAGCGCGCCATTATCCTGCATGGTGGCAGCATCACCGCGCAGGCCGCAGCCAGCGGTGGGCTGCGGGTGCGTATCGACCTGCCGCAAGCCAGCGCTACTTGAAACCGGTCACCGTGTGGGGGACGTAAGGGGCCTGCAAGCGTGCCACTTCGTCCTCGCTCAGCTGCAGTGTCAACGCGCCCAGTGCATCGTCCAGATGTGCAGGCTTCGAGGCGCCGACGATAGGGGCGCTAACGCCGGTTTTACCCAGTACCCAAGCCAACGCCACTTGGGCCATTGGCACGCCCCGTTCGCCGGCGATTTGCTCGACCACGTCGATCACCCGGCCGTCTTCCACCTCGGTCTTTTCATAGAACGACTGGCCGGATACATCGCTGCGCGTGCGTGCGGTCTGCTGCCCATGCGGCCGTGTCAGGCGCCCGCGGGCCATCGGGCTCCAGGGCATCAGGCCGACGCCCTGGTCCAGGCACAGCGGGATCATCTCGCGTTCTTCCTCGCGGTAGATCAGGTTGAGGTAGTTCTGCATCGACACGAAACGGCTCCAACCGTTACTGACCGCCACCTGCTGTGCCTTGGCGAACTGCCAGGCGTACATGGACGATGCACCGATGTAACGCGCCTTGCCGGCCCTGACCACGTCGTGCAGGGCTTCCATGGTCTCCTCGATGGGGGTGTGGTAGTCCCAACGGTGGATCTGGTAAAGGTCGACGTAGTCGGTGCCCAGGCGGGTAAGGCTGGCGTCGATGTTGGTCATGATCGCCTTGCGCGACAGGCCTTGTTCATTGGGCCGGCTGGCCCCTTCCCACATGTTGGCCGGGAAGAACACCTTGGTGGCGATCACGGTTTCTTCGCGTCGGGTGAACTCCTTAAGCAGTTTGCCCAGGATGCTTTCCGAAGTGCCGGCCGAGTAGCTGTTGGCGGTGTCGAAGAAGTTGATGCCTTGCTCGACGGCATGGCGAATGATGGGGCGGCTGGCGTCTTCGCCCAAGGTCCAGGGATGAGTGCCGGCGTCGGGTACGCCGAAGGTCATGCAGCCCAGGCACAACCTGGAGATGTCCAGCCCGGTGTTACCCAGCTTTACGTATTGCATCGTCGTCTCCTTCAAGGGCGTTAGTGATGGAGTGAGCCTAACGCGGGCAGCCTTGCGCGAAAATTCCATATTGATGCAGGTCCAGTCCGCAAAAATTCACAAGCGCAGCAGTGGCCGCACCTGTTGCTGGAGGAAGTCGGTAACTGCCTTGATCCGTGGGGTGGCGCGCACGTCCTCATGCACTGCCAGCCAGATTTCGATGCTCATGGTCTGCTCGGGGCTGCCGGCTTCCTTCAGGCCGTGCTCGTGCGCCATGAACGCGGGCAGGCAGGCGATTCCGATGCCGCCGGCACAGGCTTGAGCCTGGATGCGCAGGTCGTTGCTGTGCAGCACAAAGGGCTGCTGGCCGGCTTGGCGGTACAGCCATTGTTGCTGTGGGGAACTGGCCTGGGACTCGTCGTAGCCGATGTAACGCCAGGCCGCGGCGCTGGCCAGGTAGTTGGCAGAGGCGTACAGCCGGTAGTGCAGGTGGCCCAGCAGGCTGACCACCAAGGTCGGTTCCGTGGGCCTGGCCAGGGCGATGCTGATGTCGGCTTCGCGGCGAGCCAAGGATGCCTTTGATTTGCTGCCCACCAGCTTCAGGCGCAACTGCGGGTAGCGCTGGTACAGCTCGCCCAGGCGCCGGGCGACGATGCTGCCGAGCAGTGCCGGTGGTGCCGACAGCACCACTTCGCCTTCCACCGCCTGTTGGCCGGCGCTGGCGAAATGTTCAAGGGCGAAGGAGGACAGGGTCATTTGCTCGGCTAGTTCGGCAACGCATCGGCCTTCGTCGGTGAGCACATAGGCGCGGGGGCGCCGGTCGACCAGCTTTAGCTTGAGCGAGGCTTCGAGCGAAACGATGCGCCGGGCTACGGTGGCGTGGTCGACGCCCAGGGCCTTGGCGGCGGCGGACAGCGAACCGGCCGAGGTGAAGGCAGAGAAATGACGCAGGTCTTCCCAATCGAACATGGAGGGCTCGGCAGTAGCTTGTGCAGAAGGGGGTAGGGTAGCGTTTTTTTTGGGGGCCACTGTGGATTGCGGTTGATTGGAGATTTTGGGGCTGCTTTGCAGCCCCTCGCGACACAAGGCCGCTCCTACAGGATTTGCATTTGCCTCGAAGGCCGTAATGTACCCGTGGGGGCGGGCCTCAGTGGCCGCCTTTCATCCGTCGCGCCACCAGATAGATGCCCAGGCCAACCAGCGCAGTCGCCGCGCCGATATAGCCAGTACTGGTCCAGCCCATGCCCGCAGTAATCGCCATGCCACCCAACCATGGCCCCAGCGCATTCGCCAGGTTGAATGCGGCATGGTTGGACGCTGCAGCCAGGCTCGGCGCTTCATGGGCAATGTCCATCAGGCGGATCTGTAGCGGCGCGGCCAGGGCAATCATGGTCCCCACCAGGCCGATACCCAACAGCAGGCTCCACAGCGCCTGGGCGGCGAAGGTGAAGAACAGCAGCACGGCGATCGACCACACCAGCACCAGCCCCACGGCGCGGAACTGCAGGCGGTCGAACAGTTTACCGCCGGCAATGTTGCCGACGATGCCGCCCACCCCGAACGCCGCCAGGCCGAACGGAATCCACTGTGGCGATACCTGGGTCACTTGCAGCATGGTCGGCGCCAGGTAGCTGAACACCGTGAACATGCCGGCGAAGCCGATCGAGGCGATGGCCAGCGCCATCCACACCTGTGGCAGGGTGAAGGCTTGCAATTCCTTGCGTGGGTCGCTGCGCACTTCGTCGTGGCGCTGCGGCACAAAGCGCCACACCAGGGCGATGGTGCACAGCGCGATGGCGCCAACCAGCACGAACGCCGAACGCCAGCCAAAGTACTGGCCCAGGTACGTGGCTACCGGGTTGCCGAGCAGCATGGCCAAGGTCAGGCCCATCATCACCCGGGCAACCGCACCCGCTCGCTGGTCCTTGGCCACCATGCTCGATGCCACCACAGCGGCAATGCCGAAGTATGCGCCGTGGGGCAGGCCGCTGATGAAGCGGAAGGCAACCAGGCTGCTGAACGAGGGGGCGAAGGCGGTCGCCAGGTTGCCAAGGGCGTACAGTGCCATCAGCAGCAACAGCATGTGCTTGCGCAGCAGCCGGGCGCCCAGAATCGCTAGCGTCGGGGCGCCAACCATCACCCCGAGTGCGTAGGCACTGATGGCATGGCCCACCTGGGGCTCACTTAATTGCAGGTTGCTGGCGATGTCGGGCATCAGGCCCATGATGGCGAATTCGCCGGTGCCGATGGCAAAGCTGCCCAGCGCCATGGCGGCTTCCATCTTCGCGACGGTGCCTTTACTGGGGAGAGGGGGTATTTCCTGGACTGACATCTGTATCCCTTTTGAAACATGCTGAAACGTTCAAGGCGGGATCATAGTCAATATTTGCGGGCAACGTCGAGGAAGCTGAGTAGCTGTAGGGTCATGACGGCTCTGCCGGGGGAGACTACAAGGTCAGCTTCTTGCTGAACTTGGTTTCCATGACAATGTGCGAAGCTGTGTGCGTGACGCCCTTGATCATGTTGATGCGGGTCAGCTCGGCATTGAGCTCACCCAGCGTATGGGTAGTCAGGTGGATGATGAAGTCCATTTCGCCCGACACCGCATACACCGCCTGCACCGCGTCCATCTTGCGCAAGGTGGTCATCACATCGGTGTAGCTCTTGTTGCTGCACGAGGTCATGGTGAAGCAGTTGATCACCTGCTGCAGCTTGTCCTGGTCGATGCGCACACTGTAGCCGGTGATAACCCCAGCGTTTTCAAGGCGGTTGATGCGCTCCTGTACTGCCGAACGCGATACGCCCAGCTTGCGCGCCAGCGAGGCGGTAGGCTCGCGGGCGTTGGCCTGTAGCAGCCCCAGCAGTTGCCGGTCTTTTTCGGTCAGTTTGAACAGTGCGCCGGGTGGAAGGGCGTCCATGGTGGTTCCTGGTGATTTGTTCTAGTTGTTGT
The DNA here is from genome assembly GCF_037993085.1 of Pseudomonas sp. YNh. NCBI lineage: Bacteria > Pseudomonadati > Pseudomonadota > Gammaproteobacteria > Pseudomonadales > Pseudomonadaceae > Pseudomonas > Pseudomonas sp. YNh. The sequence goes on from NZ_JBBMRJ010000057.1 coordinate 6,220, forward strand.
ACTGCGCGCGGGCTTCCTGGAACCTGTCCATCAGCTTCAGGCCGGCATACACCGTTTGGGCCGCAGCGGGTCCGAACGGCCCGCCATTCCATTGCAGGCCATAGGCGTCGAACAGGCGGTAGCGGTCGCTTTCGCCGCAGATTGCCTCGGTGACTACCCGGGCGCCTACAGGTGCGGTGTTCATACCATGGCCCCCAAATGAAGTACAAGCCCACAGCCCCGGGGCCAGGGGGCCGATGTGCGGCATCTTGTGGCGGGCGTAACCCATCAGCCCTGACCACGCCTTGGCGATTTTCAAACCCTGCAACTGTGGGTAGACGCTGAGGATGTCGCGGGTCAGCAACTGCCCCAGCCGCTGCTCGTCCTGCAGGTTGCGCGTGGTGATATGGCCGCCCCACAGCAGGCGGTCACCCTCGACGACGCGGTAGTAGTCGGAGGCGCGGCGGTTGTCGCCGACTGCGTCCGTGGTACGTACTACATCACGCAGGCGCTCACCCAGGTGCTCGGTCAGCACCACATAAGTGGCAATCGGCAGGAACGCCCGGCGCAGCTGGCCGAACTCCGGGCCGCCGTAGCCACCGCAGCAGTACACCACATCGGCACAGGTCACCGAGCCGTCGGCTGTGATCACGCGATGACTGCCGGCCCTGCGCTCTACCCGCAGCATCGGCGACTGTTCGTGGATGCGACCACCGGCCAGCTCGACCAGCTCGGCCAGGCCCAGGCAGTAGTTCAGTGGGTGGAAGTGAAAACCATGGCTGTCGCGCAGCCCCTGGAAGTAGCAGTCGGTGTTCAGGCGGCTGCGCAGTGCCTGTTTGTCCAGGTATTCCAGGTTGAAACCGAAGTCGCGGGCCATGCGGTCGCGGGTGCGCTGCAGGTTGTCGGCGTCGTCGTAGCGCACCACGCTCAGCTTGCCAGTGGTGGCGGCGCAGCCTGGCAGCTGGTGGCCGGCGATGGTGTCACGGACGATATCGACGCCTTCCAGCGATAGCCGGAACAAGGCGGCGGCGGTCTGCTTGCCGCAACGCCGCTCGATGGCCGACAGCCCCTCGGACCAGCCCTGCAACACAAAGCCGCCATTGCGCCCGGAGGCGCCCCAGGCCACCCGTGCTGCCTCCAGCAACACCACCGAGCGCCCACGCGCCAGCAGCTCGCGGGCCACGCTAAGGCCTGCCAGGCCGCCGCCAATCACGCATGCATCGGCCCGGGTTTCACCGGCCAACGCGGCACGCTGCGGGGCAGGGCGCATGGTCCCGGTATAGTAGTTGTTGCTGTAGCTGGGCATCGGCTGGGTCATCCTTTTACTGGGCGAGGCAGGTTTGGCGGGCATGGGGGTGCCGCACGCCCTTCAAGCAAAGGGCGCCGGGTTGCGGGTAATGGGTTACTGCACTTGTGTGAGGTCGGCGCCGTACCATTTTTCGGACAGCTGCTTCAGCGTGCCGTCGGCTTTCATGTCGTCGACGGCCTTGGCCAGTTCAGCGTTGAAAGCGTCGTCGCCCTTGTCGGTGGCGATGGCCAGTGGCTCGTAGTAGGCAGGCTTGCCCTGCACCGGGGCAATCGGGTAACCGGCCTTGATCGCACCCATGATGGTTGGCAGTGCCGACAGGGTGGCGTCCAGACGGGTGCCATTGCCTATGCGCAAGTCGTCCAGCGGGCCCATGCTGTCGCCGTACGTTTGCACACTGCCGGGCTCCACGCTGTAGCTGAACGCGGGTACGTCCGCGGCGTCGATTTTCAGCCGCCGGTTGATGTAGTCCTCGGAGGTGGTGCCGGCTTCCACGCCGATGGTCTTGCCATTGAGCTCGGCAGCGCTGGCACCGGCGGCGTCCTTGTGCACGGCGAACACATACGGGGTGTAGTAGTAGATGGCCGGAAAGTCGAGCACCCGTCCACGCTCGGTGGTGGGTGTCATCGAACCGACCGACAGGTCCCAGCGGCTGGCCCAGCGCCCGGCGGTGATGATGCCGTATTCAGGGGTGACGAACGCCACCTTGGTACCCAGACGTTTGCCAATCTCGTTGGCCACATCAATGTCGAAGCCCTTGAGGGTGTTGTCTTCGCCAAGGAAAGACTGCGGTGGCCAGTTGGCGGCAGTGGCCACTTTCATGACCTTGCTCTGGTGGATCCGATCAAGCGTGGCGCCGGCCCACGCGGCCCCTGTCATCATGGACAGGCAGCTGGCAACGGCGGTCAGGGCGAACAAGCGAGCGACAGGGTTCATTCGGTAAGTCTCCGGGCATGCAATTGTTGTTGTGGTGTTGGCACAGCGGTAGACACAAGTTCAGTGGCTGAGGATTTGCGAGAGAAACTCCCTGGCGCGCGCATGGCGAGGGTTGTCGAAGAACGCGTTGGGCGGGCCTTGTTCAATAACCTGGCCCTGGTCCATGAAGATGATGCGGTCCGCCACCCGGCGGGCGAAGCCCATTTCGTGGGTGACGCAAAGCATGGTGATGCCGTCCTGGGCCAGCTCGCCCATCACGTCGAGCACCTCCTTGACCATTTCCGGGTCCAGCGCCGAGGTGGGTTCGTCGAACAGCATGATGCGCGGCTTCATGCACAGCGCACGGGCAATGGCCACACGTTGTTGCTGGCCGCCGGAAAGCTGCCCGGGGAACTTGTCGGCCTGGCTGGCGATACGCACCCGGTCCAGATACTCCAGCGCCAGGGCGCGGGCATCGGGCTCGCTGAGTTTGCTGACCAGGCGTGGGCCGAGCATCAGGTTTTCGAGCACGGTCAGGTGCGGGAACAGGTTGAACTGCTGGAACACCATGCCCACCTGGCGGCGGATGGCGGCGACGCTCGCCGCATCGCGGTTCAGCGTGTTGCCGGCGATCTGCACCTGACCCTTCTGGAAGTCTTCCAGCAGGTTCAGGCAACGGATCAACGTGGATTTGCCCGAGCCGGAAGGCCCACAGACCACCACGATTTCGCCGCTGGCGATCTCCAGGTCGATGCCCTTGAGCACATGAAAATCCCCGTACCATTTCTGCAGGCCGCGAATCGAAACGGCGGCCTGGGCGGCAGCGGGGGTAAAAGGCTGGTTCATGTTGGGGCTCCTCGATCAGCGGTGGGCGCGGTCGAAACGTTTTTCCAGGCGCGACTGCACGGTTTCGAGCAGGATCGACAGCACCCAGTACAAGACGGCAGCGGTGATCAGCATTTCCAGGTGGCGGAACTCCGCGCGGCCCTGGGTGCGGGCGAGGAACATCAGCTCCCATACGCCGATCACCGACACCAGCGAGCTGTCCTTGAGCATGGAGATGAACTGGTTGCCGGTAGGTGGAATGATCAGCCGCATCGACTGCGGCAAGATCACCCGGGTCATGGTTTGGAAGGGCGTCAGGCCGATCGCCCGCGAAGCTTCCCATTGCCCGCGCGCGATGCTGCTGATGCCGGCGCGGAAGATTTCCGTCATGTAAGCGCCGTAGCACAGCGACAACGCCAGGATGCCTGCCGGCACGGCGCCGACCACATAGCCGAGCTGGGGGATGCCGAGGTAGATCAGGTAGATCTGGATCAGCAGAGGCACGCCGCGGAAAAACGAGGTGTAGAAGCTGGCAATGGCGATGGCGAAACCGTTGGACGACAGCCGTGCGGTAGCCCCCAGCAGCGCCAGGACGAAGGCGATGGCGATGGAGAGGGTGGACACGTAGACGGTGGTGAACACCCCCTGGGTGATCATGAAGCCCACCTTGGTGGCGATGAAGCTGTACGACAGGTCGAATGTGTCGAAGAACAACAGGAATAGCAGCAACAGTTCACACCACACCGTGATCACCTGGGCCCGTAACGGAAAGCGGCCAAGGATGAACAGGTTAAGTACCAGGGTCACCGCCAGGGTGCCGGCCACGGCGGCGTTGCGCAGCAGCGGTGCCTGCAGGTCTAGCACGATCGGGCCCATCAACCGCGCCAGGCTACCGTCACCCACGCCGTAGAGCAGGGCGAGGGCGAATATCACGGCGGCGACCAGGCCCATGAATGCCGGTTTATCGGTCGCACGCGGTTTGACGATGTGGTCTCTGTACATGGGGTCGTGCCTCACGGAGCTGGGCTCGTTTGTTGTTGTGGGGTCATTGTAGGGAGGCGAAGCGCAGGCAAGAACCTGCGGAATCGCAACAAATACGCAATTTGTTTTGGCAATAGCCGAGGTTGGACCCTGACATTTGCACCTCAATGCCTGCCAGATTGCTACCGTGGCATAGGGCGAGTACAAATGTACTCCGCACGTATTTTGAGCTGTCTACCGCGCGCATAACTGAAATGCCGGGATGTTATGGCAAGCCGTACGCCAGCTCTTTTAGACTGCCGCCTGCGTGTGCCGACATCCGGCCCGCTTGGTCGATAAGGTTGCTTTAGTGAATGCTGGCGTACGTTTTCCCGGGCCCTTGGGCATTTTCTGGCTGGGGCTGCTGCAAATCCTGGTGTGGGGTGGTTCGTTCTTCCTGCTGGCGGTGATGGGTAAACCGATCCTGCGCGAGACCGGCTGGGACAGCGGCTGGGTATATGGGGCGCTTTCGCTGGGCCTGATGGTTTCGGCGCTGCTGGCGCCGCTGTCCAGCCGCTTGGTGGCGCGTTATGGCGGGCGCTCGCAACTGGCCGCCAGCGGTGTGGTAGTAGGGCTGGGCTTGCTGGTGGTTGCCAACTGCCACAGCCTGCCGGTGTTCCTGCTGGCCTGGGTGATCATTGGCGCGGGGATGGCAATGGGGCTTTATGAAGCGCTGTTTGCCACCCTCGGTGCCTTGTATGCGGAACGGGCGGGGCGGGCGATTACCGGTATCACCCTGATTTCGGGGTTTGCCACCACCATCACCTGGCCGGTGGTGGCCCTGGCCATCGAGCAACTGGGCTGGCGCACGGCGTGTACGGCTTATGCGCTGGTGCTGATCGTTGCCGTGGCGCCGTTGTACCTCTGGGTGTTGCCGGCAGGCCAGCCCCCACACAAGGCCCAAGGCGCGACGGTGACGAACGATCTGCCAGTGGACCGCCGCTTGTACTGGCTGCTGACGGCAATCTTTGCCATCGGCGCGATCATCATGACTGCTGTTTCGGTGCAGCTGGTAGCGGTACTGCAGGGCCAGGGCCATTCGCTGGCGGCTGCCATTGGCCTGAGTGCCTTGCTCGGGCCAAGCCAGGTGGCGTCGCGGGTACTGCAGATCATCGCCGGCAAGCGCCACCCGATCTGGACTGCACTGGTGTCGTCGGTGCTGGTCGCAGTCGGCCTGACGCTGGTGGCCGTGGCGCCGGGCGTGACCGCGCTGGGCCTGCTGCTGTATGGCTGTGGCAATGGCTTGCGGGCGATTGTCAGGGGGCTGCTGCCGCTGGCCCTGATGCCGCCAGCCCAGTATGTTGCGCTGATGGGCAAGATGTCGCGCCCCTCGTTGGTTGGCCAGGCACTGACGCCCTTGGTGGGTGGCTACCTGTTCCAGCACTTCGGCGCGACGGGTGTACTGGCAACGCTGTCGGCACTGGCATTTACCAGTGTCGTACTGGTGTTGCTGGTGATGCATGGCCTCCCGCGGCAAACGGCGTGATCACGCGCCACTCATTTGGCTAGCAAGGACGAACACGATGTCGGATGCACCACGTAACCCGTTGCTTATCGCTGGGCCGGCCGGCCAGATCGAGCTGCTGATCGACCACCCTGCCGGGCCGCCCAAGGGGGTGGTGCTGGTCAGCCACCCACAACCGCTGCTGGGCGGCACCCCGCGCCATATTGTGCCGCTGACCCTGGCGCGGCAGCTGTGCGCAGCCGGTTGGCAAGTGGCGCGGCCGAGTTTCCGTGGGGTAGGGCAGACACAAGGTGCGCACGACGAGGGTATCGGCGAAGCGCAAGACTGCATCGCGGTCATCCGGCACTTCTGCCGGGAGTTGCCGGAGCTGCCAATAGCCTTGGTAGGGTTTTCTTTTGGTGCCTATGTGTTCGCCCGTGTGGCCTGTGCGCTTGAAGGGCAGTTGCAGGCAGTGGCGTTGCTGGGGCTGCCGGTGGGTGATGTACCAGGTGGGCGCTATTACGAGCCATTGCCGGTGCCTGCGGATTGCCTGCTGCTGCATGGCGAACAGGATGAAATGGCGCCGCTGGCCAACCTGTTGCAATGGGCAGGCCCGGGGCAACGGGCGGTGTCGGTTTATGCAGGTGCCAACCACTTTTTCAAGGGCTGCCTGGGGCGGGCGGCTGAGCAGGTGATCGCCCATCTGGCATTGAAAACCGGGCGCTGACAGGAACACCTGCGTCGGTCTGGCACCGGCGTTGCCGGTGTTCGCGGCTAAAGCCGCTCCCACATCGGTCGCGCTCGCTTCAAGGCATGCGCCAACCTGTGGGAGCGGCTTTAGCCGCGAAAGGGCCGGAACAGGCTAGCCTCAGCGCTCCAGATAATGCGTCTGCGCAGCAAAGTCGATGAACCGCTTGCTGGCCAGCGACAGGTATTCCCCCGAGCGCCAGCACAATCTGAAGCTCATCTGCTGCGCGGGCCGGAACGGCACCCCGACAATGCCCGGCGTGCGTTGCTGGACCGAGCGCAGCAGGGTCGCCACCCCCATGTTGTCCAGCGCGGCCTGCACCACCAGCGAGACGAAGTTGCTCTGTAACGCCACCTGGTAAGTGATGCCATGTTCGGCGAAGAACGCGTCCAGCAGGTGACGTTGAACGAATGTGCGGTCGAACACCACCATGTCGGTATTGCGCAGGTCTTCCGCCGTGAGGAAGGCCTTACCGGCATAGGGGTGGTCGGGGTGCATGCACGCGAGCATCTCGTCACTGCCCAGCAGGATCGATTCCTTGTCGGGGGGCACGCGCCTGGACTCCAGCAATGCCAGGTCGATTTCCCGTTGTTCCAGGCGATGGCCAATGTCCTCGGCACTGCCTTCGAACACGGTCATGGCAATGCCTGGAAACAGCCGGCGGAAGGCATTCATCAACCCGGGCACATAGTGCAGGCCGAACATGGGCGGGATGCCCAGGCGCACTTCGCCGCGCTTCAGATCGGCCATGTCACGTAGCTCTTGCCGGGCAACATCCATTTCGCGCAGCGCGGACGCAATGCGTGGCAGGAACTGTTCGCCCTCGGCGGTGAGGATGACTTTGCGTGTGGTGCGGTTGAACAGGGTCACGCCCAGTTCTTCTTCCAGCCGGGTTACGGCCATGCTCAGCGCAGGCTGGGCGATGTGCAAATGCTGCGCAGCCTTGGTGAAGCTGCCCTGGCGCACGATCTCGACGCAGCAGCGCAATGCCTTGAGGTTCATTGAGGCGTTCTACCATTCATAACGAACTGTGATGCTAAGCATCATAACAATATATTTATTATTATTAACCAGAGGGCCTACGATGCGCGCCACTGAGACATCCTGCAATATCTCAGTCACGCAGCGAAATAAAGCTGCAATCCCACAAAGATTTTGAGGTAGTACCCCAAATGGCCAAGGCCGCCGATGTCGTTGTGCAATGTCTGGAAAACGAAGGTGTCGAGTATGTGTTCGGCATTCCTGGTGAGGAAAACCTCGACCTGCTCGAATCCCTGCGCAAGTCGAAGATCAAGCTGGTACTGACCCGTCAC
>NZ_JBBMRJ010000058.1:0-12949 GCF_037993085.1 Pseudomonas sp. YNh
AGTTGGACGGAGGGCTATTTCAGCACAGGTCAGATGGCCTGTGCTGACTTGATCGGAGAATCCCTAAATCTGATTTTGTGGGGAGCGGCGCATGCGCCGCTCCCCACAAAATCAGTGAGAGCTAACGGTTACGAATCAGTTGTAGGAACTCTTGGCGAGTGTTATACGAGTCGCGCATGCATCCGAGCATGACCGAGGTGCTCATTACCGAGTTTTGCTTTTCCACACCGCGCATCATCATGCACATATGTTTCGCCTCGATCACTACCGCCACACCGGCGGCATGGGTAACTTGGGCAATCGCTTCGGCAACCTGGCGGGTCAGGTTTTCCTGAATCTGCAGTCTGCGAGCAAACATATCGACTATACGCGCCACTTTCGACAGCCCCAGCACTTTGCCTGTGGGGATATAGGCAACGTGCGCCTTGCCAATGAACGGCAACAGGTGGTGCTCGCACAGCGAATACAATTCGATATCACGGACGATGACCATCTCGTCGTTGTCCGAGTCGAACAGTGCGCCGTTGACGATCTGCTCAAGGCTTTGCTGATAGCCATGGCACAGGTACTGCATGGCTTTAGCGGCGCGTCTTGGAGTGTCCAACAAGCCCTCGCGCTGCGGGTTTTCGCCAATGCCCTGCAGAATTTCGCGATAGTTTCGGGTCAGTTCCTCGTTCATTGTTGTCCCTGTTTAGAGTTGAATTATAGAAATTTTGTCGGTGGCTTGGCTGGCGTCGTGAAACTGTGCAGTCGAGCCATTACGCCATTGCTCCAGTAACAGCGCTTGACGCTGGTGGGCATGATGTAGAAAGCGCTCTTTCACTGGCCCGTAACCGCGCACGCTGTTTGGCAGCTCCAGCAGCTCGCGGGCTAGTTGCAGGTTGTCGCTGCGCAGGCCTGCGAACACTTCATCCAGAATGCTTTCATAGTTACGCAACCAGTTACGCTCGACCCTGCGCTCATGGGTATGGCCGAACGGATCGAGCCAGCTGTTGCGCAGTATCTTGAGTTTGGCCAGCAGCTTGAAGCCTTGCAGCATCCAAGGCCCGTAGCAGCGTTTTTTGGGTTCTTTGCTAATGCTGTTATCGTTGAGCAGCGGCGGTGCCAGGTGGAAACGCAGGCGGTAGTTGCCTTCGAACGTTGACTGGATCTTTGTCAGAAAGTCGCCGTTGCTGAACAGTCGGGCTACTTCGTATTCATCTTTGATTGCCAGGACCTTGAAGTAGTGGCGGGCAACGCTTTTGGACAGCTCGTCCGGCTGGCCCAGCAGCCGAGTTTCGGCCTCCATAAACTGCTCTACGCGTTGCCGGTAACGCTGGGCATAGGCTTTATTCTGATATTGCGTCAGGACGCTCATACGCCGCTTAACCATTTCTTCCAGGTTTTGCGAAAGTATGCGGTCGGCGCTTTGCTTTTTGCCGGCTTCCACAATGCTAAGTACCCGTGGCAAATCGTGGGCACTGCGTCGGCCCCAGGCGAAGGCTGCCAGGTTGAAGGCTACCGCGGTGCCATTCAACTCGATGGCCTGTTCCAGCGCCTCTTCGCCGACCGGCAACCAGCCTTTCTGATAGGCATAGCCCAGCATGAAGGTATTTGTAGCGATTGAATCGCCCATCAGAGTCGTGGCAATTTTGCTTGCGTCGACAAAGTCCGCCCGCGCTGCGCCAACGGTTTCGGCTATTTGCGCTGACATGCCTTGCGTATGGAATTGCGGGTCAGGGTGGCTGGCCAGATCACCGCTTTGCGCCTGCAGAGCAAAGGTACGCACGAACGCACTGGTAATGCTTTGCTCGCTGTTGACCAGAGCGTGCGTCACACCTTGGCGCAACTTGGATAACGTTTCGGTGTTGGCACTGACAACCAGATCGCAACCCAACAACAAGGCTGCTTCACCTTCGGCGATCCGCGGGGCGAACAACTGATCCTGGCGGGCAGCGATGCGAATGTGGGACCAGACGGCGCCGCCTTTTTGTGCCATGCCAGCCATGTCGAGGTTAAGCGTTCCCTTACCTTCGATAAATGCCGCCATGCCCAGTAAGGCACCTATGGTTACTACACCAGTGCCGCCCACACCGGTCACCAGAATGCTGTATGGCTCTTCGAGGGCGACGACCGACGGAGCGGGCAAGTCCCAGTCATCGTCGGCCTTGGCTGCCAGGGCCTGTGGCTTGCGCAGCGTTCCGCCTTCGACGGTGACAAAGCTTGGGCAAAAGCCGTTCAGGCAAGTGAAGTCCTTGTTGCACGAAGATTGGTCGATCTCGCGCTTGCGGCCGTACTCTGTGTCCACCGCCACCACCGACATGCAGTTGGACTTGCTGCTGCAGTCGCCACAGCCTTCACATACCGCTTCGTTGATCACCACTCGACGTGCCGGGTCGGGGAACTTGCCGCGCTTTCGACGCCTGCGCTTCTCCGCTGCGCAGGTCTGGTCATAGATGATTGCCGACACTCCCTGGAACTGGCGCAATTGCTCCTGGACCTCGTCCATCTTGTCGCGGCGTACTACCGGGACACTTTGGGCCAGATCATCAGTGCCCTTGTACTTCTCAACATCGTCACTGACCACCACTAAGCGCTGAACGCCCTCTGCAGCCAGTTGGCGGCTGATTTGTGCCACGCTGAGGCTGCCGTCCACTGGCTGCCCGCCTGTCATGGCAACGGCATCGTTGTAGAGAATCTTGTAGGTAATTTGCGCCTTTGCCGCGATGGCGGCACGAATAGCGAGAATACCGGAGTGGAAGTAAGTACCGTCACCCAAGTTGGCGAAGACGTGTTGGGTGGTGGTAAACGGCGCTTGGCCGATCCAGGCCACACCTTCGCCACCCATTTGGCTGAAAGTTTGGGTTTGCGGGTAGATCCAGGCGGCCATGTAATGGCAGCCGATACCGGCCAGCGCGCGGCTACCTTGCGGCACCTTGGTCGAGTTGTTGTGCGGACAGCCAGAGCAGTAGTGCGGCACGCGTTCCATCAGGTTGCTGAACTGGCCTTTGCACGCCAGCTGCGCTTCCAAAAGGGCTAGGCGCATTTGAAGCGAACCGCCTGGGTGCAGGCGCAGGATTCGCTTGGCCAGGGCTCGTGCGATCATCGCCGGCGTCAGGTCATTTATAGCCGGCAGCAGCCAATCGGTGTGCGGCAGGCTCCATTCACCCTTGTCGTCGAACTTGCCAACGATACGCGGACGTACGTCCTCACGCCAGTTGTAGAGCTCTTCCTTGAGTTGGTACTCGATCATGTGGCGCTTTTCTTCCACCACCACAATCTCTTCCAGACCTTCGGCGAACTGTCGCACACCTTCAGCTTCCAGCGGCCAGACCATGCCGACCTTGTAAAGGCGCAGACCGATTTTTTGCGCTTGTGTTTCGTCGATCCCAAGGATGCGCAGGGCCTGGCATACGTCGAGATAGGACTTTCCCGAAGTGACAATGCCAATTCGTGCATTCGGCGAATCCATGACAATGCGATCGAGGCGGTTGGCTCGGGCATACGCCAGGGCGGCATACAGCTTATGCTCCAGCAGGCGCTGTTCCTGGGCCAGTGGTGGGTCGGGCCAGCGGATGTTCAGACCCCCTTCAGGCAACGCAATGGTCGGGATTACAGGCTGTACGCGATGAATGTCGATATCGACGACGGCCGCGCTTTCAACAGTGTCCGCCACAGCCTTGAGGGCGACCCAGCAGCCTGAGTAGCGCGACATGGCCCAACCATGCATGCCATAGTCGAGGTACTCCTGTACGCCGGAGGGCGCCAACACCGGCATCATCACTGCCTTGAAAATGTGCTCGGTCTGGTGGGGAAGGGAAGAGGAGCGGGCGCCATGGTCATCGCCTGCAATGGCCAATACACCCCCAAATTTTGATGTGCCAGCTGCGTTCGCGTGGCGGAAAACATCACCGCAACGGTCTACGCCGGGGCCCTTGCCGTACCACATGCCGAATACGCCATCATACATGGCACCTTCGAACAAATTGACCTGCTGCGTACCCCAGATCGAGGTTGCGGCAAGGTCTTCGTTCATACCAGGGTGGAACACTGTGTGGTGTGCTTTGAGGTAGTCAGGCGGTTGAGCTGCTCCTCGAGCACATCCTGGGGCGTGATCACCACGGTCAGGCTCATCACCGCCTGCTCAGGCAACTGATCAAACAGGGCGTTCAAGGCTTCACCCTTTCGCGTTTCGCCGGTCAGTTGGCCGATGTGCGGTGGCCTGCGCAGCTTGTCGACCACCATCACGGTGTGTGGCTGCTGATCGAAGTACCACAGACCTTGCTCGCTGTCGGAGCGCGGCTCTTGGAAGAACAGCCGCTCGGCGAAATCGTGGTCGAACGGCAGCGGCAGATTTTCGCCGTCATCCACTTCCGGGTAGGGCACACGTCGATAGAACGCGGCGGGGGATTCGCCGGTGAGAGCAGGAGCGGGGTTGAACCAAGGCAGTAACCAAGCGTAGAAATCGCGCCCGGTCAGCCGTCGAGGGCTGACCCCGCAGGCCTGCAGCGAGGCCACAAGGCGATCGCAGGTGCGGCTCAATAGCTGTACCGGGCTCTGCCCATCCTCGTCGGCTTGCTCCCCGAGCCAGCGGTAGACCACCAGGCGAATCCGGCGATTGCTGCCGCGCCAGGGCAGGTGAGACACCACGTGGTCGTCGAACAGCCCGCCCGGTTTGCCAACGGCTTCAAGGTGGCGCTGCATCGACGCGAGAAAGGCCTTGGTGAACGGCGTGCCTCGAGCGCGGGGCGCGATATGGCGCTCCAGGCGATCAAGGTATGGAGCAAAGTCACTGTCGTCCTGGCAGAAGAACTGCACCACCCAGGGCGCCTGGTCGAACTCGTCGAAGCTGTCCTGCAACGCATCTTCCAGCGCATCGCGTGCCGCCATCAGCCATTCGGGCTCGCGACCCTCGGTACCGATCGGCTGCAGCTCGAACACGGCGCCCACGGAACGGTTGTCGTCGAGCAGAAAGCACTGCGCAGCTTCGAGGTATTCGACCCAGGGCATGTGGTCGGTGAAGCTGGGGTTGTGCGCGTACTGGGCGGCCTCGTCGGCCAGCGTGGCGCGCCGACGCTGCACTGCACGCCAAGGCTTCCAGCATGGTGGTTCGCGACTCGCGTCATCGGCCATCACAGATCGTCCAGGCGCTCGCCGGGCAGCGCGTACTGGACCTTCTCGTACAGTGGGAACACGGTCGAGTAGCCTGGCACCGGCGTCTGTTGGGTACCGGCCAGGTGTGGGTACACGTACATGACCAAGTCTGGGTTGGGCAGGCGCGGAAACTGGGCACGGATTTCGTTGGCCGCCGTGCGCGTGTAGGCGCTTTGGTCATTGATCAGGCGCTCGGGATCCAGCACCGGGCGACGCAGTTCGCCACGTGCCTCCAACAGCTGTTGCTGAGTACCGACCGAGCCACCGCCGTTCCAGATATCCAGCATGGTGTGATCGCCGTGGGGCAGCATTTCTTCCTTGCTGGTGGAGCAGCCGGCCAAGAGCAGGCCGAGCAGCAGGCTAATCCAGATCCAGTACCGAGACGGATGGGCTTTCATGGTTCACTCTCCGGCCTTTGGGTTCGTAGTCGATGCTGATTTCGTGGTCCAGATGCAGGGCCACTCTGGCCCCAGGCGGCACGTAGATGGCGGCGAATGCTTCACCGTAGAGCTTGTTGATCCACTCGCGGATGTCGCCAATACCCCCGCTGATCACCGAGTTCAGCGCGCTGTTGCCGCTGTTCTGGGACAGGCCCAGGCTGCCGCTGGCCGAATTGATGAAGGAGGTATTGGTCTGCTCGCTGCCCAGGGCTGCAGCGAAGCCGGCGCCGGCTGCGGTGATCAGACTCTGGCTGCCCAGATACTGCTGGGCGTTGGAGCGGCGCTCGCCGGAAATGCAGGGAATGCCGTAAGGGTCGGAGATGTAGCCCAGGCCGCCGCGGATCTTCTCGGTGTCCGAGGTTTGAGTACTGCTGCGATTGCGGCTAACGATCTTCTGCGGCTGCGGCACCGTGCGGACAGTACCGTCGCTGAAGACGAAGGTGATCGACTCGACCTGGCCGCGCACGCAGGACAACGTCCAGTCGCCGGCGGCGGTGCCGCTCATGACCGCGCCAACTACGTCCGGCAGCTCGATACCGTTAGCGGTGAGGTTGTCCGGCCCCACCAGCACCTTGAACGGATAGGGGTCGTTTACTGTGCCGTCCACCGGCACCCGGCCAATCAGCGCGGTCATAGCGATCGAGCCCATCAGCGTCGAATTCTCGGGGATGGTATAGACGGGCCTGGCGCCTTCGGTACGGTCCTGAGCGTTCTCCAGATCACGCTCGCCTTTGGCGACGGCACGCAAGCGATCCTGGCCACGGTCTATGGCGTTGTTGTCCAGGGCGTGCAGGTCCTTGAACTTCGAGGCCAACGACGACAGCGGTCCGTCGGCTTTGCCGGTGTTCTCTTGGCCTGCGCGGGCATTCGATGGTTCGATCCACTGCACCGCATCTGCCGGTGCTTGAGCCCCTGCAAACTGCTGCTCGTCTCCCGGCTCAAGACCGAATCCCGCAGGAAATTCCGACTTTGCGGCGGGCTTACCGGTGAGCTGATCCTTGAGCCTGGAGAGTAGCCCTTGAGTCTCGCGGTGCTGCTGCTCAGCCTTCTGCCGAGCATCGTTGGCCTGCTGGCGCTGCTCGGTGACCTGTTGGGTGACGCTGCTCAGCGTGCTCTGGATGCGCGTGTCGATGTTGCCTTCGCGCGTGCGCAGCCGGTTGTTCTCGGTCTGCAGCGCATCGTTGCCTTTCTTCAGCGTCTGCATTTCGCTGCGCATCGCTTTGACCTGGCCGATCAGCGTGGCCATGGTGTCGCGCGGGGTGTCGCCGGCGATGCCCAAGGCTTTGGCCTGTTCCGCGCTGAGCGTGGTATTTTCCGGATCGTGAGTGGGCTGGCCATCCGGGGCGGTCACCCAGGATTTGATGATGATCAGCACGATGCCCAGCAGGACCGCAGGCACAAACCATTTCAGCAGGCCGTTAGCTTTCATGATCGGAAGCCTCCCGTTTGGGCGGGGGCAGCAGCAGCGCGTGCTTCAGGTCGCCGCCATGGGTGACGAGATACGCCACGGTGGTGTCTTCAGGCGTACCGGTGAGACCTAAGTCCGAGTGCTGGAATGTTGCGGCGTACAGCGTGGCCTGCAGGTGGCGCGGGTCCAGTGCCACCTTGCCAGGACCGCGATTCACGATCTTCACCGCGGTCACCCAGTAGTCGCCCAGCCGCCAGGCTGCGAGCGCCTTGATCGAAACCCGTTCGGTGGGCAGCAAGGTGCTGAGCGCGGTGGAGTCGCTCAGCGGCACCCGCCGCACACCGGGTAGCGGTGTCACGGTACGCAGGGGCGCATAAAGGTTCTGCGCCGCATAGCGGGTGAGCACCACCGGTACCGGCGTCTCTGCAGGTGACGTGTCCTTCGCAGCTTCCACGTCCGGTGCCTGAGCCTGGGCCACGATCTTGACCGGCTCCAGTGCCTCGCTGCCCTCGAGCGCCTCGATGTCGATCAGGATGATGTCGCCTGATTTCACCGACTGCAGTTGCAACCGGGTAGGGGGAAGGGTGTCAGCGGCGCGCAGGTACACCGTACCGCCGACGGACTGCACACGCAGCTTACCGGCGATCGTGCCCGGCACCCCGACGCGAACATCCTCATCTAGCATCAGGACGCGCTCCTGGCCCACCGTAAGTGGAACGGCCAGCGGCAGGCGATCCCAGTATTTGACCTCGACCGCACCGACTGCAGAGCACCAGCCTGCGGCTATCGCCAGCATCATGATCAGGACACGCATCATCCCGCACCTCCAGGCAGCGTCAGCTTCTGCGGTGTGCCTTCGTAGCAGTCCAGGGTGTGCTCGGGGTCGACGTCGAAGCGCACCACACGCAGCGGGTAGCGCACGACGACGCGTTTCACCGGCTCGGCGGCGTAATACTCGTCAGCGTTGAGGTCGAGCTTCACCAGCCAGCTGTGCTTGTCCAGCTGCTTCACCCGCAGGTCGGGGTCGTCGCTGTAGCCGCGGCCCAGCACCTCGTATACGCCGCGCACCCGGCCGCGGAGTTCGCCCGCGGCCTTGCGGTACTCGAAGTCACCGTCGAAGAAGGTCTTGCACGCCGGTGTCAGGTAGGGCTGCAGAGCAAAGATGGCACGGTGGTAGTCGACCTCACCGTCGGTTGGCCAGCGGTTGAGTTGGCCGAAGATGTACAGAGCGAAGGCGTAGATGTTTTCCGGGGGTACATCCCACCACTTGCGCGTACTGCCAGAGCGCAGATCGGG
Source organism: Pseudomonas sp. YNh (assembly GCF_037993085.1). Classification (NCBI taxonomy): domain Bacteria; kingdom Pseudomonadati; phylum Pseudomonadota; class Gammaproteobacteria; order Pseudomonadales; family Pseudomonadaceae; genus Pseudomonas; species Pseudomonas sp. YNh. The sequence goes on from NZ_JBBMRJ010000058.1 coordinate 8,278, forward strand.
CGGCACGTGAATGGTCAGCTCGGAAGGCGAGGATTGCCAGCCGTACCAAAGCCCGCAGCACAGCAGTGCCAGGATCGAAACGGCCAGACGCAGGCTGAAGATATGCGCCTGCTGCGCATCCACCTTGTTGCGAAAGCGGCTCATGGCGTGGCCCTCGCATGTCGACGCGTGCGGCGGACGGTCCAAGGGCCTGAGTGGAGGATCAACTGATGAGTGCCGATGCCCCAGTGCACCGCCAAGTGCCACTGCAGACGTCGGTAGAGCCAGGTTTCCGGGCGGGCGCGCTTGGCTCGGCGCATCAGCTTGCCGCCGCCCAGCAACACCAGCGCCATGCAGATGAACATGCAGGTGGGGAGGGTCGCGATGGAGACGGTGGCCACGGCCAGCGGCGCGCCGAGAATCACACCTAGCCCTGCGCCGATGATCAGCGCGACCCACATCTCGTCGCTGGTGAGCCCACGGAGAACGGCCGGGTCACGATTGAGGCGCTCCGGGAGGAAGGTCAGCGTGCCGTCAGGCAGAGTGGCTGGGGCGTCGGACATGGTGACCTCATAGGATCGTCGCGGCTTTGGTGAGGAACCACAGGATCACCACCACCAACAGCGCGCCGACGCCGACCACGGCACCGAGGTCCTTCCAGGTCTTGCGCTGGTTTTGCACGTCGGCGTAGACGGTGAGCGAGTGCCAGGCCACGCCCAGGAAGGCGAGGGTGGCGATCAACAGACCGAGTAGGATGCCGCCGTCGTAGGCGTAGTTCTTGATGGTGTCGATCAGGCCCGAGCCCTCACCGCGAGACGGTGCTTCCATGGTCGGCAGGTCGGCCCAGGCCAGTGTCGAACTCAACAGCATCAGACCGCCGAACAGGGCTTTCGAACAGGATTCCGGCAGCAGAGCGAGCGGGCGATGACAATGACGGGGGAGGTTCATGGCAAAGGTCTCCTGATTACGACAGCATGAAAAACATCAGCACGATTAGGGCGAGGGCCAGGCGCAGCGTGCTGCCGCCGAGCGCACCGAAATTCAGGTTGCCGGCCGCCCAGCCGCGGTAGCCGGTCCACAGGGCCCAGGTGCACCAGAGCAATGCGAGCACCAGCGCTGATGAACGCCATAGCACTGAGCTGAGCTGCGGGGTGAACCCGGCAACGGCAGAGAACGCGCTGAGTTGGGCGTCAGTCATGCTCATCGGAGGTACCCGAGTGAGGCGTTTCAGCACGGTAACTACCAGTCAGCTCGACCAGATCGGCTGGCTGTGCACGCGAAGGAGACAGGTATTTTTGGATGCCTTGGCGCACACGTTGAAGATCCGCTGCGAACCTCGGGTAGTCGAAGCGATAGCGGGGCTCAGCGGTACTGGCTGAGGCGGTACTTGCGCGGGCGGCCAACAGTTCGATGGACGTGATCTGCCGCTGAACCAGAGCGAGATCTGAGCGCTCCGGCGCGTCTTGAGCGACGGCACCGAGCGACACCATCCAAGCAAAAAATAGGACGGAGCAGGTGGTTTTCATAGTGCATTCCAGTCTTGGATCTGGCATTTACCATGAGGAGTTATGTAGTGTTTGGCATGAATTAAAAGGATCTGCGAGCCTTCGCTTTAAAACCGAAGCCAGCAACGAATGGCTCGTGCTTCAAGGCAAGCTGAGCATGCAAGCCAGATGGCCTGGCTGATATCTCGGCGCAAGCTGATGCTCATCCCTACCATCGACCTTAGCCAGGCGATATTGGCACTCTGAACGGCATGGCTCTACGAGGAGCAGCTCCGTGCTTTATTCGGCAGGAATGATCGAAATCTTTCCATTGCGTTCGACAATAGCGAACTTGACCTGCTCAATGTTCTCGATGCCTTGGCTGTCCCGCGCTGATTCAAGGATATCGTCCTCCGTGAGGCGTGCCCGACGCATGCGATGATGCAGAAAGCGCCCATTCTCGACAACCAAGGTAGCGTGCCCATCCAGAAACCTGGCCAAGGGCCTGGAGTTCAGCTTCGCGAGTGAAAGGCCGACGTCCAGAACGATCAGCGTGGCAATCACCAGCATGGCATTGGTGAATGAAAAATCGTCACCCAGAAGCGCCTGCTGGGTGGCTTCCCCGATGATCAGCAACAACACGAAGTCGAAGGTCGTCAAATCGGCCAGCGAGCGCCGCCCGGCCACGCGAAACAGCAGCATGAGGGCGACGTACATTCCGGCTGCGCGGAGGATCGAATCCATGATGCACTCCTAGGGGTAAAGGAATGTGGAGAAGTGAACGGCGCTTTCAGTGCCTGCCCTGACGCTGCCCTTCAGGGTGCCCACGTGCTCACTTCGAAGGGTTAGGTACAAGGTGGCGACCCCATCGTGCTTAGTACCCAACTGGAACAGCATGGCCTGGCCATGCGACATCGACCGTTGCGGCTCCGGTTGTAACGTCTCGATACTGGCGTCACGGAGCAACGATCCCTCGAGTTGTACCTCCACCGGCTGACCAGGAGTACCCTGAACGGTGATGAAAAGGCTGTCTGTCGTGCCGCTTCGACTGAGGCGCTGATACTCAACCCGTACCCGGCCATCCTGGCTCACCACCTCGGCATCGCTCAACGGGCCATTACCGAACAGGCCTGCCAAGGCAAGCAATACGATGGCCACGAGCACGTACCACCCGATGCGCTCGAAACGCCAGACGCGCTGTTGCATCGGCATATCTTCTTGAACAGGGTGACGCCTGGATAGCAGTTCATCTTCCGACATGATCACAGCCCTCAGGTGCGCTCACCGCGTAACCAGCGCTGGTGATAGTGGGAAAGCCGGGTCAACCCGAACATGGCGCCTTGGCGCATGACTTCAGACCGCTCGCCGAAGAAACGTTGAGTGCGCGTGAAAACGGCAATTGGCTCGCCGGCGAAAGCCCACGCAAAGCACATCGTCCCCGGCGGTATCCCAGATTCGGGCGCGGGCCCGGCTACCCCGGTGGTGGCGATCACCACATTGGCATCGCTGTCTCTCAAGGCGCCCAAAGCCATTTCCCAAGCTACTGCTTCGCTGGTCAGGCCGTATCGCTCGATGGTTTCGGCGCTGACCCCCAGCAGGCGTTTTTTGGCGCTGGGGGAGTAGACGACGTAGCCGCTTTCCAGCACCTCTCCTGTACCCGGTACCGCCGCCAACAACGCCACCAGGCAGCCTGCAGTGCACGATTCTGCTGTGCTCAGAACCAGTTTGTTGTTTTTGAGATAGCCGAGGGCGGCCAGTACAGGATCGTTTTCCATTCCAGAATCGACTCGCTTGTTTTGCGGTGGACGCGATCCTGGGGTAATTGGTTCATCGCACCTATTGCCCGCCCATCTCCTGCTGTGACACTGAGCTGAACTTTGCCCGTTGGATTGGCTTCCCTTGATCAAGGCAAAGGCAAAGGCAAAGGCAAAGGCAAAGGCAAAGGCAAAGGCCAGGAGTAGCGAGTGCCACGAATCATTACCCCAGCGACCCCTGAGCACGAGATCAGCGAGCACAATTCCAGGATGTTTGGCTCTCCCAAGGAGCGTCTGGATTTTTACCGACGTGAGATCCAGTACGAAACCAGCATCCTGGCCAACCGCACGGATGCCTACCTGGCGGCGCAGTCATTCCTGGTCATCGCCTTCGTCTCCTCCATGGGAAACCTCAATAAAGGATGGGGCGAGATGTTCACCCTGATCGTGCCCGCGTTCCTCGCCTTGCTCGGGGTACTGAGCTCGCTCAACGCCTGGCCAGGCATCCGGGCGGCGTACAACATCATCGATCACTGGCAGCTCAAGCAGAGCCACCTGCTGCGCAGCGAGCCGTTGATGGGGTTGGCTTACGACGAGTCGCCGCTGTTCTGTGAGGCGGAAACCTCGCGTGTAGGGCATCGAAAGTCATTGCAGTTCTCGCTACGGACGCCCTGGATCTTTCTGGTGTTCTGGGTGTTATTGGGTAGCTACTCGGTGTACATCCAGCTGGCCTGAACACGTTTGCGTGCAAACATGGAGGTAACGTTTTGAAGACTGAGGTATTACTGACCGAGCTCCTCAACGCCCGAGGGCCGGGCGGACAAGAAGATGAGGTGCGAGACATTTGCCTGCGAGAGCTCAGCCGTTTCTGTGAGCAGGCCCATATTGACCCTGCTGGCAATGTAGTGGGGGTGATTCGTGGGGGCCGCGCTTGTAGCCCCGAGGCAGCCATACGCGTCATGGCCCACCTCGATGAGATCGCGATGATCGTCAAAAATGTGCTGGAGAACGGCACCCTGGAGGTGCTCGCTCTCGGTGGCGCGCAACCGATAAGCTTCGGTGTCTGTCCTGTCGATATCCTGGGCGATGAACACATCCTGCCGGGTGTTTTGTCCTACGGTTCAATGCACAACAGCGGTCGAACTTCGAATGGAAGAGACGTGCTGGCAGGAAATGTTCAGTGGAAAGATGTCTATATCGTCACGCGCAAGACTAAGTCAGAACTCCAGGAGCTTGGCGTTCGGCCTGGTACTCGTGTCGTGCTCAGTCAGCACTGGCGTCAGCCCTTCAAGGTACATGACTGTATTGCCGCTCACTTCCTCGACGACTGAGCTCCGCTGAGCGCTGTCATTCTCTGCGCGGAGCTGCTGAGTGAACGGCGAGAAAAGCTGCAGCAGGACGTCTGGTTCGTGCTTACGACGCTGGAGGAAGAGTCGAATGCCGGCGCCATGTACG
>NZ_JBBMRJ010000059.1:0-12078 GCF_037993085.1 Pseudomonas sp. YNh
CCCGTCACCTCCCTTCGCAAGCCCTGCGCTCGGCCTCCTGAAGTCGCAATCTGCGTCGCCTGAACTTCCGCGCGCTTAGAAGCCAAAGCAAGATCAAGATCAAGACAAGATCAAGATCAGCCCGATTACTGCTGCGAAGCGATGGCCTTCTCGATGGCTGCGCGGAATTCCGGATCATCCGGTTTGGTGAGGCTGGAGAAGTCACCGATCACCTTGCCCTTGCGATCGACAACATACTTGTAGAAATTCCACTTCGGCGCACTGCTCTGGCTGGCCAACTCAGCAAACAGCGGTATCGCATCCTTGCCCCGCACGGCCTGCGTCTTGGTCATGGTGAAGGTTACGCCATAGTTGGCATAGCAAACGTTGGCAGTCTTCTCGCTGTCGGCATCTTCCTGCTTGAAGTCATTGGACGGCACACCAAGCATTTCCAGGCCTTGCTCGTGATACTCCTTGTACGTCGCCTCAAGCCCCTCGAACTGCGGTGCAAACCCACAATAGCTGGCCGTGTTGACCACCACCAAAGGCTTGCCGGCAAAGCGCTGGCACAGGTCGACCTGCCCCTTGCCACGCAACTCCGGCAGGCTGCCCTGCAATAACGCCGGGCAATCGGCAGCCCAGCTCGAAGTGCTGGCAAGCACGGCCAACAACGGCACTGTCAACCAATGAGCACGCATGATTCGTTTCTCCTGCTAGACAACCCTTGAGCTTGCAGGGTAGCGCCTAACAAACACTCATGCCCAGTTGCATCAATGCCATCCCACCCTTGTGCCATCCCCACCACACCAGCGCCAGCAGCACCAGCGCGCCTAAGGCCAGCAACCCGCGGGCCAGGTAGCGGTTCATGCGGCCTGTGCCTGCAGGCGCGCAACCGGCCGCTCGCGCACGGGCCAGTTAAGGGCAGCGGCCAACAGACTGAGCAGGATGGAAATCTGCCAGACCAGGTCGTAGCTGCCGGTACGGTCATAGACCACCCCGCCCAACCAGCCACCGAGGAAGGCGCCCAGCTGGTGGAACAGGAAGACGATACCGCCGAGCATGGACAGGTTACGCACCCCGAACAATGTAGCCACGGTGCCATTGGTCAACGGCACCGTGGACAACCACAACAGGCCCATGGCGATGCCGAACAGGTAGGCACTGAACGCACTCACCGGCGCCCAGAGGAACAACACGATCACCACCGCACGCAGCAGGTACAGCCCGGTCAGCAGGCGCGGCTTGGACATGCGACCACCCAGCCAGCCAGCCGTGAACGTACCCACGATATTGAACAGGCCGACCAGCGCCAGCACCGTAGTACCGGTGGTCGCGGCCAGGTGCTGGTCAACCAGGTAGGCCGGCAGATGCACGCCAATGAACACCACCTGGAAACCACACACGAAGAAACCCAGCGCCAGCAACCAGAAGCCGGAATGCGAGCACGCCTCGCGCAGCGCCTGGCCCAAGGTCTGTTCGGCGCCATGGCTGGGCAGCGGGCGGTCACGCAGCAGGCCAACGAAGGGCACGATCAACGCCACCATCAGGCCCAGCACCAGCAACGCTGCGGACCACCCCAGCCACTGGATCAGGCCAAGGGTGCCCGGCAGCATGGCGAACTGGCCAAACGAACCGGCGGCGCTGGCAATGCCCATGGCCATGCTGCGCTTCTCTGCCGGCACCGCACGCCCGACCACGCCGAGGATGACCGAGAACGATGTGCCGGACAGGCCGATGCCGATCAGCAAACCGGCACTGAGCGACAACGACCAGGCAGAATCAGCCATGCCCATGAGGATCAAACCGGCGGCGTAAAGAATCCCGCCGATGATCACCACCCGCGCCGCCCCCATACGGTCGGCCAAGGCACCGGCGAACGGTTGCGCCAGCCCCCAGATCAGGTTTTGCAAGGCAATGGCAAAGGCGAACACCCCACGGCCCCAGCCAAAATCGGCGCTCATCGGCGCCAGAAACAGACCAAAGCCGTGCCGCACACCCAAAGACAGCGCCAGAATCAAAGCCGCCCCTACCAATACCCACCCGCTGGTTCGCCACACCGAAGTCATTGTCGTTATCTCCAGCACATCGCAAGGTTTTTGCGGGTATATACCCGCTTATAGTCGTATCAATTCAAGCCAGTTGGTCCAGCAAACGCACCAGTTCATCCCGCTGCCCTGCGCCCAACCGCTCCACCAGCTCGATCTGGGCTTGTTCCCAGGCCGGGTGGGCAGCACGCAGCAGCTGCGTTCCGGCCTCGGTCAGCAGCACCACGCGGTTGCGCTGGTCGTCGCCATCAGCCAGGGCCACCAGCCCTTCAGCCTCCAGCACCCGCACGTTACGGCCCAGGGTACTGCGCTCCAGGCCCATGGCCTCGGCCAAGGTAGTGATACTGGGGCGATCAAGCCGCTGCAGGTGCCTTAGCAGGGAAAACTGCGCAACATTGACCCCGAAGCCGGCAAGGGCCTCGTCGTAATGCCGGCTCACCCCGCGGGCGGCACGACGCAGATGGGTACAGATGCATTCACTGGTCAGCATGGATACGTGTATATACCCGCATCATGAGTGTTGCAAGAGGTTTCACAATTGAAGGTTACCAGCCGCAAGGAAGCTGCGCGGTTCATGGCACCGGTGTTGCCGGTGTTCGCGGCGCTAAAGCCGCTCCCGCATTGACCGCCTCGGCTTCAAGCAATACGCCATCCCTGTGGGAGCTGGCTTGCCGGCGATGGGGCCAGGGCAGGCAGCACAAGACAGTCGCTCCAATAAAGCGCGTACATGCTTTCAGATTTTGAGCGTTATCACAGGCCGAGCGCCAACCCAAGCACGACGCCCAGTTCGAGCAGTTCAAGCAGCGCACCCGCTGTATCCCCGGTAGTGCCACCCAGACGTCGGCAAATGAGGTGCCGCAGCCAGGCAAACATGGCCAGCGCCAGCACTACCACCCAGCCGCCCAAGACCAGGCAGAACAGCCCACTGCCCAGCAGCACCCACCCGGCTGCACGCCGGGGCAAGTGCTCGGCCAACGCCTGGCCCAACCCGCCAGGCCGCACATAAGGGGTACAGAGGAACAGGCCCAACATCGCCGCGCGCCCAATCAAGGGAGCCAGCAGCAATTGCGCCCCGATCCCCTGCTCCACCAGCACCCACAAGGCGCAGAACTTCAGCAACAGCACCAGCACCAGGGTGACCACGGCAATCGGCCCGCTACGCGGGTCTTTCATGATCTGCAGGGTGCGCTCACGGTCGCCGAAACCACCCAACCAGGCATCGGCGCTGTCGGCCAAGCCATCCAGGTGCAGGGCGCCACTGAGCAATACCCACACCGTCAGCAGCAAAGCCGCATGCAACGGCGCTGGCGTACCCTGCAGCAGAAGGCTGGCCAGCCACAGCAGCAGCCCGAACAACACCCCGACCAGCGGATAGAACAGCAGCGAACGCCCCAGCTCACGCGGCTCCGGCATGCCCGGCAGGCTCACGGGCAAGCTGCTGAGGAACTGCAAGGCAATCCAGAACGGCAGCATCTCAGTGTTCCTCGGCCAGTTGACCGTTGCCACCCATCACCAACCGCACCAGCGCCCCATGCCCCACTTCAACCTGGAGTAACTGCTCCTTGGGCAAGCCTCGCGCCCGGGCCAGCAACAATCGCATCACCCCGCCATGGGTGACCAGCAGCACCCGCTTACCTGCATGCTGGCGGCTCAAACGCTCGACAGCGTCCAGCACACGCTCGGCGAATGCCTGCACCGGTTCGCCATTGGGCGGGGTGTAGGCGTACGGGTCCGCCCAGAAGCGCCCCAGCGCATCCGCCTGGTCTTCCATGATCTGCGCCGCGCTACGGCCTTCCCAGTCACCAAAATGCAGCTCTTGCAAACCTGGTTCACGTTGCACAGGCAAATCAAGCCGCCCACCCAGTTCTTCGGCAAAACGCGCACAACGCTGCAGCGGCGAACTGACCAGCACTTGCCACGGGCCGGCTTCGGCCACGGCGCTGCGCATCTGCGCCCAGCCCTTATCGGTGAGCGCATCGTCCAGGCTGCCACGCAGCCCGCCCTGCTCCGTTTCACCGTGGCGCAGCAGGTCGAGGATCATGCCGGGCGGTCCGCCACGGCGGCCTCGGCAAAGGTCGCCATCTGTCCGTGCAGCGCACAGGCCAGGCGCAACAGTGGCACGGCCAGCGCCGCACCACTGCCCTCGCCCAGGCGCAGGCCCAAAGCCAACAGCGGTTCGGCCTGCAACGCATCCAGCAAAGCCTTGTGCCCAGGCTCTGCGCCCTGATGGGCAAACAGCAACCACGCCCGGCACTGCGGGTTGAGGCGCACCGCCACCAGGGCGGCAACACTACAAATGAAGCCGTCCACCAGCACGGCGATGCCAGCCTGCGCGCAGCCGATATAGGCCCCGGCCAGGGCCGCGATCTCGAAACCGCCGACACAACCCAGTGCCTGCAATGGATCTGCGGCCTGCAGGCCATGCAGACTCAGCGCCCGCTCGATGACCTCGGCCTTGTGCCGCACGCCAGCGTCGTCCAGGCCGGTGCCCGGGCCGCTCAGTTCAGCAGGCGGGCAGCCTAGCAGGACGCTGGCCAAGGCAGCGGCGGCCGTGGTGTTGCCAATACCCATCTCGCCGCCGATGAACAGCTGCGCGCCCTGTTCGGCGCCACGCAAGGCGCTGTCGCGGCCGGCTTGCAAGGCAGCGTGCAACTGCCCCTCGGTCATCGCTGGCTGACGGGCGAAGTTGGCCGTACCGGCCCCCAGGCGCAGGTGGCGTACGCCAGGCAGTTCCAGATGAGGGTCGATGGTACCCAGATCGACCACCTCAAGGCTGGCCTCCAGCTGGCGGGCCAACACGCTGATCGCCGCACCACCGCCGACGAAGTTGCGCAGCATCTGCCCGGTGACCGCCTGCGGATAGGCCGAGATACCCTCTTCGACCACACCGTGGTCACCGGCAAAAATGCTGATGGCAGCCTGGTCCAGGGTTGGCCGTTCACGCCCTTGCAGGCCCGCCAGCTGGATGGCCAGGCCCTCCAGCTGGCCGAGTGAACCGGCAGGTTTGGTCAGCTGTTGCTGACGGGAGCGGGCCTGGTCCATGGCGGCGTTGTCGAGGGATTGGCAGGCGTCGCGCCACCAAGCTTGAGTCATAGTGCAGCTCCTTTGAGCATTAAGGGCAGGCCGGCCACGGTCAGCACCACGCGCTGACAGCGCTCGGCCACGGCCTGGTGCAGCCAGCCAGCCAGGTCGACATAGCGTCGGGTCAGCTCGCCCATGGGCACGACGCCCAGGCCGGTTTCGTTGCTGACCAGAATGACGGTGCCAGGCAATTGTTCCAGGCAGGCCAGCAAGGCATCACGCTCTTCGGCCAGGCGCTGGTGGTCTTCGAGCATCAGCAGGTTGGTCAACCACAACGTCAGGCAGTCAACCAGCAGGCAGCGCCCTTCGGCCGCTTCGGCGCGCAGTACTGCCGCCAGGGCCAGCGGCTCTTCGATCAGCCCCCAGTCTGCCGGACGGCGCTGGCGATGCAGCGACACGCGTTCGTTCATTTCACCGTCCAGCGGCTGGCTGGTAGCGATGTAGGTCACTGGCAGGCCGCTGGCGCTGGCCAGCTGTTCGGCCAGGCGGCTCTTGCCGGAGCGGGCGCCACCGAGGATCAGGCTGCGCATGTCAGGCCACCCCGCACAGTTGGCGCAGGTGAGCGGTGTCCAGGTGCTTTTCCACCAGGTCGGCCAGGCGCTCGATGTCGCGTTCGCGCAGGGCTTCGTAATCGATGCTCTGCACATCCTCCAGGCCAGCCCAGCGCAGCAGCGCAGCACACGACTGGCTGCCCTCGAACAGGCCGTGCAGGTAGGTGGCGAGGATCTGGCCATCGGCACTGACAGCGCCATCACAGCGGCCATCGGCCAACTGCACGGCGGGCTGCTCCAAGGCAGGGCCGGTGGTGACGCCAGCGTGAATTTCATAGCCGCCAACCGGTGCTGCTTCAAGGTTCAGCGTGCCGGCAACGTTGCGCAGTTGCTTCTCGGCTTCCAGCACCGTGGCGTAATCGAGCAGGCCCAGCCCCGGGCTTGAACCTGCAGCCCCTTCGAGACCCAGCGGGTCATGCACGTCGCGGCCAAGCATTTGCAGGCCACCGCAGATCCCGATCAGCTTGCCACCGTAGCGCAGGTGCCGCTCGATGGCCTTGTCCCAACCGCGCTCGCGCAACTGCGCCAGGTCACCGCGCACGCTCTTGGAACCCGGCAGGATGATCAGGTCGGCAGCCGGGATCGGCTGGCCCGGGCCAATGAACTGCAGGTCGACCTGCGGGTGCAGCCGCAACGGGTCGAAGTCGGTGTGGTTGCTGATGCGCGGCAGTACCGGGACGATCACCTTGAGCACGCGCTCGGTCTTGGCGCCTTGGCGCACATCGATGCCGTCTTCGGCTTCCAGGTGCAGGTCAGTGACGTAAGGCAGCACCCCCAGCACTGGCTTGCCGGTGCGTTGCTCCAGCCAGTCGAGCCCCGGCTGCAACAAGGCGATATCACCACGGAAGCGGTTGATGACAAAGCCTTTGACCCGCGCCTGCTCACTGGGCGACAGCAACTCCAGCGTGCCCACCAGGTGCGCGAACACACCGCCGCGGTTGATGTCGGCGACCAGGATCACCGGGCAGTCCACCGCTTCGGCAAACCCCATGTTGGCGATGTCGCCAGCACGCAGGTTGATCTCCGCCGGCGACCCCGCGCCTTCGACCATGACCACCGGCCAGGCGGCACTCAGGCGCTGGTGCGAAGCCAGCACCGCCTGCATGGCGATGGCCTTGTAATCATGGTAAGCGACCGCGTTCATGCTGGTGACCGCACGGCCGTGGATGATGACCTGGGCGCCGGTATCGCTGTTGGGTTTGAGCAACACGGGGTTCATGTCGGTGTGGGGTGCCAGCCGGCACGCCTGCGCTTGCACCGCCTGGGCGCGGCCAATTTCGCCGCCGTCGGCAGTCACCGCGCTGTTCAGCGCCATGTTCTGTGGTTTGAACGGCACCACGCCAACGCCCTGGCGCAACAGCCAGCGGCACAGGGCAGTTACCAGCGTGCTCTTGCCGGCGTCGGAGGTGGTGCCTTGCACCATGAGGGTGGTCATGCCGATTCCTTTTGATAGTCCGCCAGGGCCTGGGCCAGGCGCTGTTCGTCCGCCGCGCATTCGGGCAGCCCCAGGCGCACGGCCGGTGGGTGTTCGAACAAGCGCACCAGGATGCCGCGGCGGGCGAGAAAGTCATGCAACTGCACGGCGCGCTCACTGCGCACGTACTGGAACAGGTCACAGCCACCGCTGGGCGCAAGGCCGTTACTGGACAGCAATGTGGCCAAGCGCTCGCTGGCGGCAGCGCAACGTTCTATCTGCATGCGCTGGACAGGCTTGTCGGCCAGGCTGGCCTGGGCCAGCACCCGGGTTGGCCCGTTGACCGTCCACGGGCCAAGCAGCTCGGCCAGGCGCAGCAACAGGCTGCGCTCGGCGGCGACGAAGCCCAGGCGCACCCCGGCCAGGCCAAAGAACTTGCCGAACGAGCGCAGCACGATCAGCCCCGGGCGCTCGGCGCAATCGACCACGCCATCCGCCGGGGTGTTGTCCATGAACGCCTCATCGACCAACAGCCAGCCACCACGGGCAGCCAGGCGGGCATGCCAGCCCAGCAGGCGCTCACGCGGCACCCGCCGCCCGGTCGGGTTGTTGGGGTTAACCAGCACCAGTACATCGAGGCTGTCGAGTGCTGCCTCGACCTGCGCCTCATCCAGCTCAACCAGTTGATGCCCCGCCCGTTGCCAGGCGTACGGGTGTTCGGCATAACACGGCGTCAACACCCCTACCCGGCCAGCCGCACGCAGCAGCGGCAACGCCTGGATCGCCGCCTGGGAGCCCGCCACCGGCAGCAACTGGCGGGCGCCGTAATACGCACGGGCAGCCTCTTCCAGGCCGTCCTCGGTCTCTGGCAGGCGGGCCCAGGCATCAGTGGGTATCGGCGGAATCGGGAATGGCCAGGGTGCGATGCCACTGGACAGGTCCAGCCACTGCTCGCGAGGGATACCGTAATGCTGCACCGCACGCAGCAGGCGGCCACCGTGTTCAAGCATTGACGTAAGCCCCCAGGCAGATCAACAACAGCCACAGCCACACGCCGCGCTGCACCAGGCTCCAGCCACGCTCGATGGCATCGGCGTCAGCCATCGGCCCTTCACCCAGGCGTGGCCGCTCATGCAGTTCGCCGTGGTAAACCGCCGGGCCGCCCAGCTCTACCCCCAGCGCACCAGCACCGGCGGCCATCACAGGCCCGGCGTTGGGGCTGTCCCACAACGGGCCCTGCTTGCGCCAGCAGGCCAGAGCCAGGCGGGTCTTGCCCAGCAGTGCGTAGGTGAGCGCCACAAGCCTTGCGGGAATATAGTTGAGCACGTCATCAATGCGCGCCGCGCACCAGCCGAAGCGCTCGAAGCGCTCGTTGCGATACCCCCACATGGCGTCCAGTGTGTTGCTCAGGCGGTACAACACCACGCCCGGCGCACCGGCCACCACAAACCAGAACAGCGCGGCGAACACTGCGTCACTGCCGTTTTCCAGCACCGACTCGGTGGCCGCCCGGGCCACGGCGGGCTCGTCCAGCTCGCGGGTTTCGCGGCTGACCAGGTAGCCGACGCGGCGCCGCGCTTCTTCCAGGTCGCCCTGGCGCAAGGCGTTGGCCACCGGCAGCACATGTTCACCCAAGCTGCGCAGGCCCAGGGCGCAGTACAGCGCCAGCACATCCACCAGCCAGCCAATATAGGGCAGCCAGGACAGGATCAGCGCCACCAGGGTGAGCGGCACCACTGCCAGAAACCACGCACTGACGCCGTGGCTACGCCAGCCGCGGCCACCTGCATTCAGACGGCGCTCCAGGTTACCGGCCATATTGCCGAAGGCCACCAGCGGGTGGCGCCGCTGCGGTTCGCCCAGCAAGGCATCCAGGGCCACCCCGGCCATGGTCAGCAAGGCCACGCTCATTGGCGCTCTCCCCATTGGTTTTCGTACAGCAGCTCGCTCAAAGGCCGTTCTTCGGCCCAGTTTTCCAGCACCAGCATGGGGGCCGGGTAAAATTCGGTCACTGGCCCCAGGCACAACACCGCCACCGGCTTGGCTCCATCAGGCATGCCCAGCAGTGCCGCCAGCGCCAGGGGATCAAACAGCGACACCCAGCCCATGCCCAGCCCTTCGCCACGGGCCGCCAGCCACAGGTTCTGGATGGCGCAGGCCAGCGAGGCCAGGTCCATCTCCGGGAGCGTGCGACGGCCGAAGATGTGCGGCTCGCGGTTGTCCATCAAGGCCGCTACCAGCAACTCGGCACAGTCGTTGATGCCTTCTACTTTCAGCTTCATGAAGTCATCCGACCGCTCGCCCAATGCTTCGGCGGTGCGCAGCCGCTCCGCCTCCACCAGGGCCTGGATGCGGGTGCGCAAGTCACGCTGGGTAATGCGGATGAACCGCCAGGGCTGCATCAGGCCGACGCTGGGTGCCTGGTGCGCGGCCGCCAGCAGGCGGCCAAGCAGCTCCGGCGCCACCTGGCCACCGGCGAAATGGCGCATGTCACGGCGCTCGCCGATGGCGCGATAGATCGCGGCGCGTTCGGCGTCGCTGTAAGCGTGTTCGCTCATGGTCGCAACAGCGCCGCCGCCGCATCGGGGTTGGAGGGGAAGTAGAAGTGCACGTAGGAGGCCGTCAACCGGCCCAAGCGATACACCGCTTCGTTGCCACGCCCACCGTTGGGGCTGAGGCCCCGGGCAATCGGGTCCAGCGCCGTGCTGGTCAGCGAGTGGTGATAGGTGTGACCGCGCAGGGTACCTTCCGGCAGCTCCACCGCCTGCAAGGCCAAGGCCGCCAGGCGCTTCTGCATGGTCGCCTCGCCGGGCAGCAGGCCGAGCAGTTCGGCACGCTCACCGGCTACGTCAGTCAGGGCATCGAGCAGGTATAGCATGCCGCCACATTCAGCCAGCAACGGCTTGCCCTGGGCATGATGGGCACGAATTGCCTCGCTCATCGGCGCATTGGCGGCCAGGGCGTGGTGATGCAGCTCGGGATAACCACCCGGAAGGTACAGGCTGTCCACAACCGGCAGTTCACGGTCATGCAGCGGCGAGAAGAATTCCAGCTGTGCACCCAGATTGCGCAGCAGTTCCAGGTTGGCGCCATAGATGAAGGCGAACGCCTCGTCCCGCGCCACACCAATGCGCACGCCAGCCAGCGAGGCAGCACACGCTTGCGGTTCGGGCTCGGCAAAAGTCACCGGCGGTGGCAAGGTTGCGTCGCAGCTGGCGCCGAGCGCCTCGGCTGCGGCGTCCAGGCGGGCATCCAGGTCGTTCAGCTCGCTAGCCTGCACCAGCCCAAGGTGGCGGCTGGGCAGCTCGATGCCACGCTCGCGGGACAAGCCGCCATACCAGCGCAGCCCTTCGGTCAGGCTGCCTTCGAGCAGTTGCGCGTGGCGCAGGCTGCCCACCCGGTTGGCCAGTACGCCGGCGAACGGCAGGTCGGCCTGGTAACGCGCCAGGCCCAGGGCCAGGGCGCCGAAGGTCTGGGCCATGGCCGTGCCGTCGATCACCGCCAGCACCGGCACGCCGAAGTGGCGCGCCAGGTCGGCGCTGGACGGGGTGCCATCAAACAGCCCCATCACCCCTTCGATCAAGATCAGGTCGGCCTCGCCGGCCGCTTCCCACAGCAGGCGGCGGCTTTCCTCGGCACCGATCATCCATAAATCCAGCTGGTACACCGGCGCGCCACTGGCCCGCTCGAGAATCATCGGGTCCAGAAAATCGGGCCCACACTTGAACACCCGCACCTTGCGCCCGAGGTTGCGGTGCAGGCGGGCCAGGGCAGCAGTGACAGTGGTCTTGCCCTGGCCAGAGGCCGGTGCCGCAATCAACACGGCGGGGCAGTGGCGCGATTGACTCACAGTTCGACGCCCTTCTGTGCGCGGATACCGGCCTGGAAGGCGTGCTTGAGCATACCCATCTCGGTCACGGTATCAGCCAGTTCGATCATCTCCGGCTTTGCAGCGCGGCCAGTGACGATCACGTGCTGCATGGGCGGACGGGACTGGATGTCGGACAGTACCTGGTCCAGGTCGAGGTAGCCGTGCTTGAGGGCGATATTCAGCTCATCCAGCACCACGAATTGCACACTTGGGTCCTGCAGCAACTGGCGCGACACCGCCCAGGCGGCTTCGGCAGCGGCGATGTCACGCTGGCGGTCCTGGGTTTCCCAGGTAAAGCCTTCGCCCATCACGTGGTAGCGTACCTGCTCGGGGAAGCGGCGGAAAAACAGCTCTTCACCGGTGCTGTTGCGGCCCTTGATGAACTGCACCACACCGCACTGCATGCCATGGCCCAGGGCGCGCGCGAGCATGCCGAAGGCCGAGCTGCTCTTGCCCTTGCCATTGCCGGTCAGCACCAGCAGCAGGCCGCATTCGTTGGGGGAATTGGCGATGCGTTCATCGATGACCGCCTTCTTGCGCTGCATGCGCGCCAGGTGGCGTTCGTCGCGTTCGGTGGGTTCGCTCATCAAGGGTTCTCCGCAGGCTGGCACCACGGCAAGGCGTGGCGACAGGTAATAGGCAGGCAGACGGAGAACGCGCAGGGGCCATGGCAGGGCGCCACGGTGCACCGCGCATCACCCTCCGTGATGCCGTTGGCAGTTCCAGGCCGGTCTCCGGGCTTGTGAGCGGGCCTTGGCCCAGGCCTGCGCGCCTTCCCGGATGCTGGCATCCAGTGGCCCTGCGCGGCCTTCTACTCACCTACCGTTGCGGGGGCAGCGCCGGAATCGCGCCATGCTGGCGCCCACCGGCTTCCCAGTTTCACCCTGCCCAGTGGGGGCTGGCAGGGCACCTGAAACACGCGCGAAGGTTAGAGGGTTGCACCCTGAGCGTCAATCGAAGCGGGTGTTGCCGCGACGTATGCGCTTGATCTTGCTCCGGCTGTTGATCTGGCTGTTGATCCTGCTCTTGATCCTGCTCTTGATCCTGCTTTTGATCTGGCTCTTGATCTTGCTTTTGATCTTGCTTTTGATCTTCGCGACTTCAGGAGGCCGAACGCAGGCCTTGCGAAGGGAGGTG
>NZ_JBBMRJ010000060.1:0-11017 GCF_037993085.1 Pseudomonas sp. YNh
ACAACCTCCAAGAGAACGATTCAAGTATCGCCTCTTGGCGTCCGTTGTCACGGGACAGGCCCAGACATACTGGCCTTCCCCTGAACGAAGCTTCTCGATGTAGGCCGCAAGAATACCGGTGGCCGCCAAGATGCCTGCGGTCACATCCCCAACCGGTACGCCAGCTTTCACCGGCGCGCGGCCTGGCCCTTCGCCTGTAAGGCTCATCAGGCCCGACATACCTTGAGAGATCAGGTCATAGCCTGCCCGCTGGGCGTAAGGGCCGTCGTTGCCGAATCCGCTGATGGAACAATAGATCAAGCCAGGATTCAGCTTGCGAAGCTCCTCATAGCCCAAGCCCATTTTCTTCATGGCGCCAGGGCGGTAGTTTTCGAGCACAATATCGGCGCTCGCCATCAGACGCAGGAGCACATCCCGACCTTTCGGATGCTTGGCATCTACGGCGATACCGCGCTTGTTGCGGTTCAAGATCATGTAGGAAGCGGCCTCCCCATTGATCGCCGGTGGAACGGTGCGACGAGTGTCGTCACCGCCATCAATCTTCTCCACCTTGATCACGTCTGCACCCATGTCAGCGAGAAACAGGCCGCCAACCGGGCCAGACATTACGTGTGCCATTTCGATGACACGGAGACCGGCCAAGGGGCCCTTGCGCTTCTGATTAGTCATGTTACTTCCCCTGGAATACTGGACGGCTTTTAGCCAGAAACGAGCGATAACCTGTTTTGTAGTCTTCGGTGTCGAAGCAGGCATACCCCTCTGCCAATTCATCAGTATTCAGCGGCTCATGCTTTGCACGCAGACGCTCGATGAAGCGCTTGTGAGTTCGCGCAGATAGGGGGGCGTTTTCAACGATCCGCTCAATCGTCTTCTCAATTTCATCGTTGAATTCGTCAGCAGCCACGACTCGCTGAACCAAGCCCTTCTCACGGGCTTCTTGCGCGTAGAACGTGCGAGATTCGAGGAGCAGCTCCAGCGCGGTAGGGCCGCCAACCAGGCGCACCAGCCCTTCCATTTCGGGGTACGCAAGGACGGCTCCCAAGCGAGCAATGGGAATGGCAAATCGGCTGTTGTCGCTGGCCACTCGCAAATCGCAATGAGCTGCCAGTTCGAGCCCGCCGCCCATGCAAATACCGCGAATGGCAGCAAGAGTAGGAATGGGTGAGTGCTGCACCAAGCGCATCGCCCTGTGACAATGGCGACCGTACGCTTCGGCCTTTTCTTTGGTACCTCGGATCGACTCGAATTCGTCGATGTCACCGCCACTACTGAAGGCTTTGTCGCCCGCACCGCTGAATACGATGCAGCGAATGCGATCGTCCGTGGAAAGCTCCTCAACGATATCGCCTATCTGAATCCACATCGACTGGCTAACGGCGTTGTACTTGCCGGGACTGTCGAGGGTCAGCCTTGCGACAAACCCTTCGCGGCTCAAATCTACATGCCCACTCATGATCGAACCTCTTTTTTGTTGTTCGACCCAAGGGTAGGCAGCCACACGTGGTTCAAAAAATACTGTTTGCAGATGCCTCTATCGTTTTTTGCTATAGGATGAGATCTCCGCAGCCGGAGGACTCAGGGAATGAACCTGCGCCAGCTCCAATACTTCATCCAGATCGTAGAGGAAGGCAGCTTTTCACGGGCCTCGCAAACCCTGCACATCGCGCAGCCTGCCCTAAGCCATCAATTGGCCAACCTGGAGAAGGAGTTAGGGGTCAAGCTTTTGCTTCGGAGTGTCAGGGGCGTGGCACCAACAGCCGCTGGCGTAGCGGTGCTGCGGCAGGCGCACCTGATTTTGAAACAGGTTGAGGCTACAAAACTGATCGCCAGTGAAGCGGAGAAAGGGATTGCCGGCGTGGTCACCATTGGCCTCCCTTGGACGGTCTCAACCCGAGTGGGATTACCGCTCCTGAAAGAGCTAAAGAAGTCTGCGCCAGGCATCAAAGTAGAGATTATCGAAGGGCCAAGCTCGTTTCTTGCGAATCTGCTCGCTCGCGGAAAACTGGACGTAGCCGTGGTGTTCGACGACTCCACAGACGGTGGCTTGGTGATGAACAAGGTCGCTACTGAGCCAATGCTTTGGATCGGGCCAAAAGGCGAGCTTCCCATGCTTGAATCGGTAGATGTGTTGCGGCCTTTCAGCGAACCACTACTCTTGGTCAGCCGCCCGAATGGAGTACGCGAGACGCTCGAGCGCATTTTTGCAAAGCACAACGTCACACCACTGGTTGTCGCTGAAGTAAATTCACCCTTGCTGTTGCTCAAGGCGGTACACGAAGGGCTCGGCCATTCGATTCTGCCCTTGAGTGCTGTGATGGCTGCAGAGAATGCGGGAGAGGTTGATGCCATAAGAATTGACGATGACCGAGTGGTACGTCACGTCTACCTATGTACCTCGAAGGTCGAGACCTTGACCGCCGCCGCAGACCACACCTACAGGTTGCTGGAGCTCCTCATAAGGGACTTTTTCAACAACCAAGCCAATCAATACATCACTTCAGGTGGCTGAGTATTCCATGCCAGGAAGAGTCGATATCTCCATGCGGCAGCTTCGTTACTTTGTTGCCGCAGCGGAGCATGGCCAGTTCTCACAGGCAGCATTGAAGGTGCACGTCTCCCAGTCGGCAATTACGACCGCTGTGAGCCAGCTGGAATCCATTCTTGGCGTACCCTTGTTCGAGCGGTTGCCATATGGCGTCCAGCTCACGGCAGAGGGACACAAGTTCTATCGGCATGCGCGTCACATCCTGGATACTCTTCAGGATGCAGTAGCCCAGCCACTCTTTCTGAGCCACGCGCTGAACGGAACCGTCCGCGTAGGAGCGTCCTACACGGTGCTCGGTTACTACCTCCCCACCCTTCTGGCCCGTTTTAAGCGGAGCTACCCTCAGATCGAAGTGGATTTGGTCGACATGGATCGTCCAAGCATTGAGCAAGGCATCACTGATGGGTCGCTGGACTTGGGACTGACGATTGTCTCGAATGTGGACACCAATCAGCTGTGGGAAAGGCATGTCTTGATGCGCTCACGCAGGCAGCTATGGTTGGCACCTAACCACCCCTTGATGCATCTGGAAGCCATCAGCCTCTCCGACATCGCTGAACATGCTTACATCCTTCCCACCGTCGACGAGGGAGAGCGGTCAGCCATGCGCTACTGGCGAACGGCAAAGCTGGAGCCAATGGTCGCGTTTCGTACCTCGTCCATGGAGGCTGTGCGGGGTCTCGTGGCACATGAGTTCGGGGTTACGATATTGTCAGATATGCTTTTCCGCCCTTGGTCGTTGGAAGGTCGTAAGATCGAGGCGCGCCCGATCACTGACGCTGTCCCTCCAATGGAATTAGGGCTCATCTGGCGGATTGAGGCCGACCTGAAACCTGAAGCCGTCGCCTTCCAGCAGTTTCTTATCTCTGCCAATGAGGTGTAGTCCTGAGCCACCAAGCGCCACCACCCTCCTCAATGCAGAGTGCGCAAGAATTCAAGGAAACTCTTAGCCGTTGCACTGGTGAGATCGTTTGGTCTGGAAACGATGTGAAACTGCCGGATTGCCCAATCATCTGTTAGCGGAACTCTAACCAGCGAAGGCCCGTCAGGGGACTCGCAAATCGCATGATCCGGCAGCACGGCAATCCCCAACCCTCCTTGGATCATCCTGCACACGGCATCGAAGCTCTCCAGATGAACCCTGTAGTTGATGCTCTTACCTGCTTTGCGCGCAGCCTTGTCCAACGTCTGATAAAGCGGGCTGTCTCTGTGAAGGGCGATGTGCTTGTACTGAAGGCTTTGAGCGAACTCAATGGGCTCACTCGCAGCGAGAGCATGATCCTCTCTGACGACGATGACCAAGCGATCTCTACGGTATTCTTGGACATTCAACCCCTGCGCAGAAGCAGCAGAGAGGCCTGCGCCGATGCCGATGTCGCTCTCGTTTCCAATCACACCTTCCAAAATCTGAGCGCTGGTGCGCTCCTCCAAATCCACATCGACGTTAGGATGAGCGGCCAAAAATCGGTTCAGGTCATTGGGAAGAAATTGGATGATGCTGGATCGGTTGGCGTGGATGCGCACGTGCCCCCGAACCCCGCTAGCGAACTGTGACAAGTCAGAGCTCATTCGCAAGAGCTCGCTCAAAAGCTTCTGAGCGTGCGCAAGAAAGCATGCACCAGCCGGCGTAGGCTGAATGCCCTTGTTGTAGCGGTAAAACAGAGGCGAGCCAACAACCTCCTCCAGCTCCCCCATACGCTTGCTCACCGCCGACGGAACCATGCTCTCCCTTTCTGCAGCTCGAGTGAAGCTGCCCTCTTCGCAGGTAGCGATGAAAAGCCGAAGGGTGGTTGGGTCAAAGCGCCAAGTAGATTGCATAGCTGATTAGAAATTTCGTCATGAGAGGAGTGAGGAATCATCACAGCAGCGTACGTTGGTGCTTCCTATCATGGCCTCATGTTGAGGAGATACCCATGACAAAAAGAATACGTTTCGCTGGCCGTTTTCTGTTTTTATCCTGCAACAGTGATGCAGTGCAACGCCAAATCAACGGCGATGACCTGAGTTTGCAGGACACCCTCCCGCTTCGCGATAACATTTCTACCGACGAAATCACCCCCGTGGTCATCATGATGACCTACGATGAGCGGCTGGGTACCTACCCCTATGTCGGATTCAAAACCGAAGGAAAACTGCCGATTGGCAACGACGCCGTTAAGAACGGCGGTTTTGAGATTACGGTAGCGGGCAAACGCTACGGAAAAGGTTCCTCTCGCGAGTCCAGTCCTCTCGCAGAAAAGTCGGCAGGCATCCGCCTGATCATCGCCGACAGCTTCGAGCGCATCTATCGCCAGAACTGCGACAACATCGGCATCTACACCTCGACCGACTTTTCGTTGATAGATCGGATTCGTGCGGGAGAAGAAATCGAGCTCGACGAATTCCTGGTTGGCCGCGACGCCGTTACGCAGGAAGTCATCCGTGCTGGTGGACTGCTGCCCTATAGCAAGCTCAACCTGCCCCGAAATCCAGACAAAGTTTTCAACCCGATCCCAGAAGGCCGGCGGCCAATGACGCTGGTCGAGAAAATTATCGAACGCCGCCGCGTCGCACCAACAGGCGATCTGTCTCGTGGAGACGGCGTATTCCTGTCCGCCGACTGGCGCTTCAGCCATGACTACTTTACCGGGATGTGTGCACACCTGATGCACGGAGCATTCGGTAACCCTGTCGATCTAGCTCGACCTCACGAAATCATCGCATTCCAAGACCATCTGATCTTGGCAAACCAAAGCTTCCCGCACATCCGGGATAACTTGCTCGCTGCTGTCGGTGGCCTGGCATCGGCGCACGATACCTTCGTTCGTCAGTACCCTGTTCTGGCTCATGGTGCTCTGGAAGGCCAGAGCGGATCCGAGGGTATTTGCCATGCACTCTTGACCGAGAAACACGCGCTGCCAGGCCAGGTTGTCGTGGGAACCGACTCTCATACACCTCACTCTGGTGCACTTGGATGCCTCGCTTTTGGTGCGGGAGCAACGGACATCGCCAATAGCTGGGCGACTGGCTTCATCCGCTGCCGCATGCCTGAGGTGATAAAAGTCGAGTTGGTTGGCGCCCTAAAGTCGGATGTTACAGCCAAGGACGTCGTGCTGGAGCTGCTTCGCAGTGAGCCTATTCGCCAGGGCCAAGCTATTGGTGCTGTCTTTGAATACAGCGGCGAGGCAGTCGCTGGTCTGTCCATCGATGAGCGAGCAACACTGACGAACATGGTAGCTGAGCTTGGCGGCTTTACCGGCATCGTCATCCCCGACCAAAAGGCAATCGACTTCATCCGAGAGCGACGCGGCATAGAAGTCGAACTTGAAGACTGGCTGTTCAGTGACCCTGACGCTGAATACAAAGAGCACATCACCATCAATTGCTCTGAGCTCGTGCCGATGGTAGCCGCACCAGGTGACCCTGGTAACGGCATGACGATCGCTGAGTTAGGCGAGCGGGTCTCGATCGATATCGCTTACGGTGGATCCTGCACAGCAGGCAAGCGCGAAGACTTCGATTACTACCACGAAGTACTTGCCTGGGGCTTGGCTCGTGGATTCCGGATCCCTGAACACACGAAATTGTTCCTGCAGTTCGGGACGCTGGCAGTGCGCGACTACTGCAGGGAACAGGGTTACCTGCAGACCTTCGAGAAGGCTGGTGTTGAGCTGATCATGCCAGGTTGCGGCGCATGCGCGAACTGCGGCCCAGGCTCGTCCACTCGCTCCGACCAAGTCACTGTGAGTGCAATCAACCGGAATTTCCCTGGTCGCTCAGGCCCTGGTCAAGTTTGGCTCGCCAGCCCCTACACGGTGGCAGCAAGTGCCCTCCTGGGCTACCTCGGCAGCTTCGATACGCTTCAAAAAGCAGAGCGCTCTCTGGTGGTTGTAGCATGAGCATCTCCACTTCCGACCTATGCGATCGCTATGCCGATGCGATTGATATCGGCCAACTGAGCGTCCTTCGTGGCAACTGGCAGTGGTTTGGTACCTCTCGGTACCTCAAGGGCCAAGCAGTCACCCTGGAAGCAAGAGGATGCAACCTTGAGTTGCGTCAACTGCTCAAGCAGAGCGGCAACGGGCAAGTGCTTGTCATCGATTCAGGCGACCATATGGGAGCACTGTTAGGCGACAACCTCGCCACGCTGGCATTGAGCAATGGCTGGAGCGGCGTTCTCATCAACGGGAACGTTCGCGATACCAAGGCTCTAGCAATCATTGACCTGCCCGTCATTGCGACCGGAACCTGGCCTATCCGTTCGCAGAACCTCGCTGGAGGCAAGCCAGGTGCCACGCTGATGCTCGGTGGAAGCTGCATAAGTCAGGGCGATTGGATCTATGCAGACGAAGATGGTGTTCTACTGAGTAAACGCGAGTTGAATGTGGACTGAAATCCAAGATAAGTGCAATTCGAAAAATGCTACGGATGCTGATGAGATTTTACGTAATTCACTTAGATCTCCAACAAATACAATTAAGGAGAATGCAATATGGCCACCATGGCTCAGCGAGCGACTGACGTTGCTCCAGATTTGAAGGAACTGCTTCTCTATCGCCGTATTGCATGGCGAATTCTGCCTTTGACCATCGTTTGCTTCCTATTTTCCTACTTCGACCGAATCAACATCAGCTTCGCCAAGACCCAGATGCAGGCTGAGCTGGGCTTGAGTGATGCCGCCTACGGATTTGCTGCGAGCATCTTCTTCTTCGGCTATGTGATGTTCGAAGTTCCAAGCAGCTTCGGCCTGAAGAAATACGGAGCGCCCAGCTGGATCTGCCGGATCATGGTGTCATGGGGGATCGCAACAGCCTGCCTGGTATTCGCCTACAACGAGTACACCCTTTACTTCCTGCGCTTTCTGATTGGCGTCATGGAAGCCGGCTTTGGCCCTGCACTTTTGTTCTATCTCGCCTGCTGGTTTCCTAAAAAGAACCTGGCCAGCATGAACGGCATCTGGTTTCTGTCCATACCGCTTTCCGGTGTCCTGGGCGCCCCGGTCTCTGGTGTCATCCTGGAATACATGAACGGCTTCCTGGGGCTGGCCGGCTGGCATTGGCTGTTCGTGCTGTCAGGCCTGCCATGTGCGTTGCTGGGCGTCATTGTGCTGTTCAAGCTGGATCGCGACATCCAGTCGGCCAAGTGGCTCACCCAGTCGGAAAAAGACCTGCTCCAGCGCAACCTGGATAACGACAAGAAGGATTCGAAACCGATCCATGCCTCCTTGCTCAAGGTCATCCTGACCCGCGAAGTGGCAATCCTTTCGGCGATTTACTTCATGGTCAAGCTGACTGGCTACGGCCTGAACTTCTGGATGCCGCATCTGATCGGCTCATCCGGGGTTAAAAACCAGATGGCGGTGGGCTTTCTCACCGCTCTGCCCTACCTCGTCGCGGCCATCGGGATGGTCTTCGTGACACGTCGCTCGGACGCGAGCGGCGAACGTAAGCGGTATCTGTGGCAGTGCATGCTGGTGGGTGGTATCGGCTATTTCGCAGCCTGCTATTTCAATGGCAATTACTACCTCCTGACAGCTTTCCTGGTGCTTGCCACGGCAGGTGTGTTCATCGCCATTCCGATCTTCTGGACAATTCCCCAGACAGCATTCGCCGGACTGGCCATTGCTGGCGGTATTGCGGCTATCAACACCGTCGGGCAGCTGAGCGGCATGGTGGCACCGCTGCTGGTCGGCTACATCAACGACCTCACCGGCAATACCTATATGGGTATGTTGGCGCTGGCCCCCTTCTGCTTCATCTGTGTTGCCTTGATCCTTTGGGGCATTCCGAACGATCGCAAGGTCGCTTGATCCCTAGGTGCCCGACAGGGCACCCGTCACTTGATACGAACTGGCCCGCACGTGCGCCCAAGCGCCGCGTGCCGGGCTCTGCTGTGTGTGCAATTGGAGATAACAATGACAAGAACATGCTCTGGCACGCTTTTCGTACCACTTCTTGGGCTAGCCCTTCCTGCCGTCTCTCAAGCCGAGTTTCTGAGTGATAGCAAGGCGACACTTGAGGCCAGAAACTTCTATTTCAGCAGGGACTTTCGCAGCGACACATCGACCCAATCCAAACGTGAAGAATGGGCCCAAGGGTTCATCCTTCGCGCTCAAAGCGGCTACACAGAGGGAACTGTGGGATTCGGTCTGGACGCGATCGGAATGCTTGGGATCAGACTCGATTCAAGTCCTGATCGAACCGGTACTGGGCTATTGCCCAAACACGGCGACGGACGCGCAGCTGACGAGTTCTCTACCCTGGCGCCAACTGCAAAAATGAAAATCTCAGCGACTGAACTGAAGATCGGCGCCTTGACGCCGACTTTGCCACTGTTAGCGGCTAATTACAGCCGTCTCGTACCTCAGGTATTTAACGGCGCTCTGCTTACATCCAGCGACATCGATAGCCTCACGTTAACAGCTGGACGTATTGAACAGGTAAAGGCTCGCGACTCCTCGAACTTTGAAGACATGACCATAACCTCAATGTCCGGAGCGTTCGCTGGCTCTGCCAAAAGTGATGGCATGGGCTACTTGGGCCTGGACTACAAGCCGAGCCCGAACCTCATCCTGAGCGCTCACCACTCTAAGCTCGAAGATATCTATGACAAAAGCTATCTGGGGCTGCAGTACAGTATGCCTGTAGGCAGCGGAAAGGCCTTTGCAGAGATTCGCTATTTTGACGCAGGCAATGATGGTCGTGCCCTTGCCGGCAATGTCGATAACAGGACGTTGAGCACCAATTTTGGCTACAAAATTGGTGCACATACCATTAGCGGTGGGTATCAGAAAAGCCGAGGAGAATCTGCCTATCCCTATCTCGCCGGCAGTGATACGTACCTATTCAGCGAAATGCTGGTGAGTGCGTTTGGCATGGAAAGTGAGCGAGCACTGCACGCCAGATACGATTTCGACTTCGTAGCTTATGGATTACCTGGGCTCAGCTTCACAGCACGGTACGTCCGGGGCGATCAGATTGATCCCGAGCAGATCTCTGGCAGCAAGGCCGCAGGCCTTAGAAGGGAGAATGATGACGGTACAGAGTGGGAGCGCTCAACAGACATTACCTACGTCGTGCAGTCGGGGCCATTGAAGGACTTCTCCATTCGCTGGCGGAATTCGACCTACCGCTCCACGTACACAGATAGCGCCGACGAGAATCGGTTGATACTCAGCTACTTGATCAAATTTTAGCGTTCAACACTTTTGCTGCCTTGGAGTGGTCACCACGCATGGTCACTCCGGGGCAGCCTTTTAGACAGTAGGCTCTTAGGCGTAAAGTCAGAGATGGGGCATCCAATGCAGAAAACGCAAACTGAAGCTCTCGTACACAACAAAAGTTACTAGGAAAGCCTACACGTGGGAGGCTTTCGGTCGTGCACAACACGCTTGACCAACCACTCGGAACTCCCCTCCCTCGATCGACCTCAACCGCGATAGCGACCTGGCTTATGCCAGCTGATCAAGATCGCGTTCATGGCAACCGTACCAATTAACGACCAGACCATCTGTTTGAGAGGCAAGTAGAAGCTTGCCGCCACGAACAAGAGCACGTCACAGGCAAGCTGCGCAACGCCCGCGTTGATGGAAAACCTGCGTTGAATCCAGAGCACTATCGATCCGGTACCGCCCATCGATGCGTTATGGCGAGCCAGGCACAAAATCCCCATGCCCAGGAGTGTTCCTCCAAGAATGCAGCCAATCTCAGGATTGATCCCTGCCAGGTTCAACATGGGCCCAATCAGGTGAACCCCCAATCCAAGCGAGAAGCTGACAATAACGCTTTTCAGGGTAAAAGCACGCCCCATGGTAAATAAGGCGAAAAGCAGGAATGGCACATTGATCACAGGCACCAGCAAGGACGACGCGTAGTGCGTGACGAAGGAAGCCAGCAGCGCCATTCCCGCGATCCCACCCGTGATCAAGCCATTTTTCCCAAGGATGGCGATACCCGTTGAGGCAAGCGCGATGCCTATGAACAAACCGTATACATCATCCACAGCACTATGCCGTGGAAAGGGACTCATGGTGTCTTGCATGTCTTACTGATACCCAGCCAAGCGAATTGAGGTTACGACACGCGAGACAGGCGCTTGGCCTCATGCGGGCGGGAGATCTCAGTGACAACAGTTTTAGGGGGACGCTTGATACCTGTTACCCGGGCGATCTCGACCCCGTCACGGCAGATGATCGCTTCAGCACCATAGATGACTTGCTCAAGAAGAAATTCGAGGCTGGTCTGGACGTCAGGCAGATCATATTTCACTTGGTACATAGCTGTTCTCGTGGAATGGCTGACTTCACGGCGCGGTAGTGGTGGATTGCACCTCTAGCCTCACTGCGATCCGATGTGATCGCGAAGCACGAGTCAAATTCTGATCTGTTGTTTACCAAATGTGCTTCTGTATTTACCCACCCAAACCCTATAATGAATCGCCCCTGGTTTCGTAGACACCTCCAAGCCTCATAATGAGGCCCAAATAGGAGGTGCC